>CAZVVF010000771.1:0-3052 GCA_964630575.1 uncultured Burkholderiales bacterium
TCGATCTGAGTAGCTGGAAAATTTCCATGGTCGGGGCCGAAACGGTTCGTCCCAAAACCCTGCGAAGGTTTGCCCAGGCCTTTCAGAGTGTAGGCTTTTCGGAGCGGGCTTTCTCTCCGGTCTACGGTCTTGCTGAGGCCACCTTGGCCGTCACCTTCAGTCCCTTGGGGGAGGGGCTCAAGTCACTCCACTATGACCCGGAGGTCTTGGCTTCGAGCGGCAGAGTGGAGAGCGGCAACAGCGAATCCCCTTCCCTCGGCCGTCCTTTGGACGGTGTGAGCTTAGAGATTCGCAAGGGGACACAGGTTGTTGCTGAGGGGGAACTAGGGGACGTCTGGATCAAGAGCCCGTCGCTTTTGAGCGGGTATTTTCAGGACGGAATTCGCTGTCCCTTAAAGGACGGCTGGCTGGATACGGGCGATGCGGGTTTTGTGGTTGATGGGGACCTCTACCTGTACGGCCGGCGCCGGGATATTCTCCTTTTGGACGGTCGCAATCATGACCCCGATTGTCTTGAAGAAGCAGCCGAAGGGATCGAGGACTTGCGGCGTTGCTGCGCCTTTTGTCTCGACGTGGAAGCCTCCGAAAGGGATGACCTGGTCCTTTTGTGTGAGGTGGCCAGAGGTTGGGAAGGGGCTCTAGAGAGCCTGCGGGATACCGTCTTGAGTCGCTGTCGCCGGGAGGTCAACCTCATCCCCGACCGAGTGGTCCTCATCGCCGCTGGAGAGTTGCCGGTGACCAGCAGTGGCAAACTCAGGCGAGCGACCGCTGCTGCGATGTTTCGGGAGCAAAAGTTTAGCCAGCTAGAGACTGCGGCGGTTTGAACCCAGACCGCTCAGTGTTTCGGCTTTTGGGCAATCGCTCCATGTGCCGCTCCTACTCTCCGCGCTCGGTCCCTAGATTCCAAATCGTTCGCCTGTTGGAGGCGGCCAGACGGGCGCCCTCGGCCGGCCACTGTCAAGGGGTTCGATTCGCGGTTGTCACGGACCGCGCGACCCGAGAGATGATCGCCTGCGCTCAGGGTGAACTCGAGTACCGAGAGAAGGGCTTTGAGCCCTGGCTATCGGTGGCTCCTGTTCACATCGTGGTGGCTACCTCCCAGCAGGCCTACCGCGAGCGATACTCCGAGCCGGACAAGTCGACCGGACCGGACGAATGGGATGTCCCCTATGAGGTCATGGACGCCGGTAAGGCGCTGATGTGTCTCTATCTTGGAGCTCAGGAATTCGGCCTGGCCTGTGGCTATCTCGGGCCGCACGCAGGGGTCGATTTGGTCTCGCTCTTGGGGCTACCAGCGCAGTGGCGCTATCTCGGTCTAGTCACGCTTGGATACCGTAAGGGAAGGGGCGTGAAAACACGCTCTCAAGAGCGTGGTTGGCGCCCTTTTGATGAGGTCGTGAAGTGGGTTCCCTAGAACCTAGGGACCTACCGGTGGCTATTGTGGGTGGGGGTCCTGTGGGCAGCGCGCTCGCACTCTATTTGAATCGCTATGGTGTTCCGGTCGTTTTGATCGACGCCGGGGCCAGCCAGAGGAAGATCTGCGGCGAGGGGATTCTGCCCGTAGGGTGGGAGGTCATCGAGGACTTGGGCCTGGAGTCGAGGTTGCCTCAGCGGGCCTCCATTGAAGCCTTGCTCTACACGATGGAAGACCAAGGTGGGCTCCGAACGATGAAGGCTTCGCTCTCGCGAAGAGGCTTTGGGGTCGCGCGCGACCATCTGTTCACGGCCTTTCGCTCGGCGCTAGAGTCGTCGGGTGTTGAGCTTTTGGCCAACTCTCGGTTGCGGGATTTTGAGCAGAACCGAGCACACGTCACAGCCCGGGTCGAAGCTCCAGGTGGTGGATTGAAGTCTGTGCCTTGCCGCCTTCTTGTAGGAGCCGATGGGCTACAGTCTCTGGTGCGGCGAAAGGCGGGCCTTCAGTCTCCGGTTTCACGACGCTATATGCGTTGGGGGGCCCGCTGCTATTTTCGGGCCAGCGAGCGAAGGCAGGCTGTTGAAGTGACGCTGGGACGTGGAGTCGAGAGCTATCTCACACCGTTGGGCGAAGGCCTCTACGGCTTGGCCTTTCTCTGGTCGCCACAGGAGTTGGGTCGGCCTCTGCCTGGAAGCGGCTCTCTCTATGAGCGCTTGTTGGCATTCTTTTCCCCCGCTATGATCGAGAGGCTCCCGCAGGGGCGCGGTGAGTTGATGGGAGACGGTCGCGCGATCGGACCGCTGCAACAGTTGGTGGTATCACCACTTCATCCCAGCGGTCGAGTCGCACTCGTTGGGGATGCTGCTGGCTACTTCGATGCTCTGACTGGGGAAGGTCTCTGTTTGGGACTTCGTCAGGCCCGAGTCTTAGCATCGTGTATCGCTCAGGGGACGATCTGGGACTATCCCGACCACCATCGCTCGATCAAGCGGAGGCATCAGTTGGTCGTGGGGGGCCTGCTCTGGTTGATCCACCAACCGGCTCTGCGCGATCGGGTTTTCTTGGCTCTGGCCCAGAGTCCCAGGCAGTTCCAAGCGGTCATCCGATTCGCTGTGGAAGAGGCGAGGTGGAGCACCTTGGTGTCGAGAGATTTCCCTCGCTTTTTGCTCTGCTTGTTGACGGGTCGCTGATCAGAGGCGTCTCAGTTTAGCATCTCGAGTTCTGCGACTCGCTCCTGGAGTCGCTCCAGCCGCCTCTTCAGGACTTTGTTTTCCTCTGCCATCACCCTGTTGTCACGCTTGGCTTCAGAGAGGTTCTTCTCGGCCTCCTCGGCTCGTGTGAGGCTGAGCAGAGCTCGGTTTCTCGCTTCTGTGAGTTGGCTCTTGTTGAGTTCCAAGGCGTCGCGGGTGGTCTCGTAGCGGCGCCTGATGTTGGCCAACGATTCGTCGGTCTCTTCGTAGGAGCGCTCAACGTTTTTCAGGCGTCCGGATTTGTCGTTGACCTCATCCTTGAGGCGACCGTTGTCTTCGAGCAGTTCGGTGATCTGCCGACGCATGGCCGAGAGCTGGCGCATGTGTGTCTCTTCCTTTTGCTCAAGGAGGCTGATCAGGCTCTCGAGTTGCTGGAGTTGAGAGGCTC
>CAZVVF010000772.1:0-3050 GCA_964630575.1 uncultured Burkholderiales bacterium
ACTACCTCAAGAACCAGAACCACGAAGTGTCTCTCTTTGAGGCCTCCGACCGGTTGGGCGGAGCGATCCGAACCATCCGCTACGAATCGCAGATCATGGAGGCGGGCCCCGACTCCTTTCTGGTGGGAAAGCCAGCTGCGATCGAACTGGCCAAAGAACTCGAGATAGACTTGGTCCCAAGCTGTGCCGTGGGACCCCCGAGCGTGGTCAAAAACGGTCGCCTTCTCCCTCTTCCAGAAGGCTTCCGCTTACTCGCTCCCACGCGCTTGATCCCCTTTGCCCTCAGTCGTCTCGTCAGCTTAAAGGGTAAGATCAGAGCCGCGGCTGAGCTGATCATCAGCAAGCGCAACCAAGAGAGCGACGAGTCCGTGGCTGACTTCGTGACGCGTAGGTTCGGCCGGGAGATCCTAGAGGCCTTAGCCCAGCCCCTGATCGGTGGAATCTATTCGGCCGATCCAGCTCAACTGAGTTTGCAGGCGACCTTTCCCTTCCTCAGTAGGATGGAAAAATCTCACGGCAGTGTCACGAAGGGAATGCTGAAATCCCTAAGCGGCCAAAGTCGCGGCAAGCCCAGAAGCATGTTTTGTGCCCCTCGATCGGGAATGGGTGCGTTGGTGGAGAGACTGCAAAAGAGCATCGGGAGTTCCTCGATTCACCTCTCCAGCCCCATCTGTGCTATTCGCAGACAAAACGGCCAATGGATACTCGAGCGAGAAGGCTCAGAGCAAAGCTACGACGGCATCATTTTGGCCTGCCCAGCCTATCGTGCCGCCCAACTCCTCACTAGTCTCGACGGTGAGCTTGCCCAGGGCTTGCACAGCGTGCCCTATACAACCACGGCCGTGTGCCACATCCTGGTCCGTGAGAATCAGATCACACTCCCGCTGGAGGGGAGCGGTTTCGTGGTCCCTCACGTTGAGGGATTGGACATCACAGCTTGTACCTACGCCCACAGAAAGTATCCGGGTCGGGCTGGTCATCACTCGGGACTGTTGCGCGTTCATCTTGGAGGTAAGCTCAATCAGGAGGTCCTCGATCAGTCTGACGAACAGCTCCAAACAACGGCCCTCGAAAGCCTTCGTCCTCTCATCGGATTGAAAGGTCCCATCCAGAGGTCTTGGCTGGTCAGACACCAGCGTGTGGTCCCCCAGTATGCCGTGGGACACATGCTCCTGCGAGAGCGCCTAGAAGAACGTCTCCAAGGTCTTCATGGACTGGCCTTAGCCGGCAATGGACTCCATGGAGTAGGGCTGGCCGATTGCGTCCTTCGCGCCAAGAATGCCGCGCGGAATGTCCATCGCCAGGTCAGTTGACAGGAAGATTCCTTCGCCGAGCCGTGAGCGCCTTAGCGGCGGGAGGAAAGACTCAAGGTTCTCCCTCGGGTACTCAGATCGCGTAGGCCCTCTCAAGGGCACTCACATCCTCAATACCGAAATGCCCTTTCGAGGCCGAACTGATGATGCCGTCTTTGCGCAGGCTCTTGATGGTTCGAGAGAGCGTCTCCTCTGTCACCCCTAAAAGCTGAGCCAAGGCGGCTTGAGAGACCGGAATCTGGATACCCTTGTCCCCCTTTTCCTGACTGAGCAGGCGACTCAGATAGTGACAGAGGCGACCGCGAGCGTCCCGCAGGGTCAAGTCCTCGACCATCCCCACGAGCTTGCGCTGTCTACTCGCCAACGTGATCACGAGGCTGAGCGTCAACTCCGGATTCTCCACCAAAAGCGATTGAAAACCGAGCTTCGGGATCCACAGGATCTCCGACTTCACCATGGTCCGTGCCGTGGCTGGGTAGCCCTCCATAAACAGGGCGGCCTCGGCAAAGGAGTCCCCCGGCTCAAAAAAACTCAGAACCTGATGGCTGCCCCCCAGCGATTCGCAGTAGACCTTCACCTGCCCCGACACCAGCAAGGCGAAACCGTTGGGGGTCTCACCTTTCACGAACACGGCAACATCGGCTGCCAGTCTCTTTCTTACAGCCACCCCAGCCAAGAGGTCGAGAAGTGTATCGCTGAGTCCGGAGAAAATTGAAAAACTCTTCAAGTCTTGGCCTGAAATCATGAGCGGCCAGTTCTACCCTCCAAAGAGGGGACCTCCCCCGGGCGTTGATATAGATCAAGGACCCGATCAAGCCTAAAATATTAGGCTCGGAACAATCTAAGATTCTGGAGAATTCTGATGAAACACTATGGACGACTCTTCCGTCTCCCTCTCCTTCTAGTCCTCTTTGCTGGGCTCGCGCTCGGTTGCCAGGCTCCCCCGCCTGGCAACGCAGAAGCTACGCCCGTTCAGAAGTTCTCTCGGGAGATAAAGGGAGAAGAGATTGCCACCCTGACCGACGCCCCCGAAGTCCCGCCTCCCATAACCCGCGACCACCCCACCAAGGTGATCGTCAATCTTGAAGTTATGGAACTCGTCATGCCCATGGCCGACGGCGTGGACTACACGTTCTGGACCTTTGGGGGCAAGGTTCCTGGAAAGTTCATCCGCGTTCGAGAACACGACTTGGTGGAGTTCCACCTAGCCAACCACCCTTCCAACAAGATGCCCCACAACATCGACCTTCACGCTGTGACGGGACCCGGTGGTGGGGCTGCGGCCTCCTTTACCGCCCCAGGCCACGAATCGGTCTTCAGTTTCACTGCCCTCAACCCGGGCCTCTTCATCTACCACTGCGCCACGGCGCCAGTAGGAATGCACATCGCCAACGGCATGTACGGCATGATCCTGGTTGAACCCGAAGAGGGAATGAGCAAGGTGGATAGAGAGTTCTATATTCTTCAGAGTGAATTCTACACCGAAGGCAAGTATGGTGCTCCCGGACTCCAGCCCTTCAGCATGGAAAAAGCCCTGACCGAGATTCCCGACTACGTTGTGTTCAACGGTTCCGTCGGCGCCGTCACCGGAGACAACGCGATGACAGCAAAGGTCGGCGAGACCGTGCGACTCTTCGTGGGCAACGGTGGCCCCAACCTGGTGTCCTCCTTCCACGTTATCGGTGAGATCTTCGACAAGGTCCACGTAGAGGGTGGAGAAGCGCAAAACGAAAACGT
>CAZVVF010000773.1:0-3050 GCA_964630575.1 uncultured Burkholderiales bacterium
ATCTCCCTCTTTTGCTGAAGGCTCTTGAGCAGCTTCAAGATCTGGGCCTGAATGGTTACATCCAGGGCCGTGGTGGGCTCATCGGCGATCAAGACCTTGGGGTCACAGGCCAGAGCCATCGCGATCATCACTCGCTGACGCATGCCGCCCGAGAGTTGATGAGGGTAGGAACTGTAAAACTCGTCAGTCGCTGGAAGTCCCACTTCGTCGAACAGCCCCTGGACTTTATCTCGAGCACCGGAACGAGACATCTTCTTCAAAAACAAAAGGGGCTCTGCCACCTGATGGCCGACCTTCATCACCGGATTCAGAGAGCTCATGGGGTTCTGAAAAATCATGGACAGGCCGTGCCCTCGCAGCCTACCATCCGAGGGTGAGTAAGCCTTTCCCTCAAAGCGAAACTGCCCTTCGACCTTGGCTTTCGAGGGGAGCAGGCCTACCAGGGACAAACTCGTCACCGACTTGCCCGAACCGGACTCGCCGACAATGGCCAGAGTCTGACCAGCCGAGAGAGTGAGGTCAACTCCCTTCACGACTGGCAGGAAGCCCTTCGAGGTCAGAAAAGACACGCACAAACTATCAATCTGGAGAAGCGGCACAAGCAAAGGTTTGAGAGTTGCAGACTTACCCCTTCGAAAGGCATCCACAGCAAACATGGAACCCATCACCCTCAAGACTCTTTCCAACCTCCTAGAGGTGGAACACCACGGCGACGGCTCGACCCTACTCCACGGCTTCGCCAGCGTCGATCGAGCAGGCCCCAACACCCTAGCCATGGCCGAGAGCGCGGCCCAACTCGAGCAGCTTCAGAAAGCCGGAGTCAGCGCCGTGCTCCACCCGCAAGACCTCGAGGTCACCCTCCCCGGTATCGCCTCTGAAAATCCTCGATTGTTGCTGGCCAAAGTTCTGCAGACCTTCCACCCCCAGCCCGAGCTCCCGCCCGGGATTCACGAGAGCGCCACTGTCGATAGCCGGGCGGAGGTAGACCCCAGCGCCCACATAGGACCGTCCTGCGTGGTCGGGCCCATGGCCAAGATCGGACCGAGGGTGGTGCTCAAGGGGTTCGTTGTGATCGGCGAAAACTGCACCATCGGTGCCGACTCCATTCTGCAACCCCACGTCGTGGTCGGCAGCGACTGCTCCATCGGCAAAGATTGCCAGCTGGAGCCCTGGTCTAAGGTGGGCAGTCACTCTCGCCTCCACGACGGAGTGGACTTAGGCGCTCACACCAATCTGGGGAAAGGCGTTGTCATAGAAGCCGGTGCCAAGGCGGACAACCTCGTCTTGATCGGTCCTCGAAGCGTTATCGGACCTGGCTCCTTGCTGGTGGGGCAATCGGCCGTCGACCGTGACGCCACCCTGCAGGCCGGAGTGATCGTCGCTGGACAAGGTTCCGTTGGGCCGGAAGCGACTCTGCACAGCGGAGTGCAGATCGGCGGTCGGTCCTTGGCCCTGGGGGAACTCAAGGAGCCCGGCCCCTATCTAGGGCGTCCCGCTATCCCTCTGAAAGAGGAGATGCGTCGTCGGGTCCAGGAGCGCAGACGCTAGGCTCTGAGACCGGAACAAGCCGTGTCCACAGCCCGTAGAAAGCCATCGTCAACAGCAGGCTCAGCAAACCTGACACCGGCTCGAGTTGATAGCCGGACCAGAGCGATGGTCTGAAGAAGACTGCTTGAGTAGACAGGTTGAGAACGATCAATCCCCCGTGAAACCCTGCGGAGGCCAAGATCGAGTTGTGCCTCCAAGCGATACAAGAAAGCAAAAATCCGACCCCGAACAGTCCCAAACCGTAGCAGAGCTTGAAGGTCAGACCTCCAGGTCGAAAGAGATGAACAATTGCAAAGAGTAGCGAGGTCAGAACCACGCCCTTTGACCAGCCGAGTCTCTCCACGATCGTTCCCAGCAGAAAACCCCGAAAGATGGCCTCTTCAACTAGAGCCACGGCCAGGCAACTGATCGCGATCTCGAGAGTTCGCCACCAGGGCAAATCGGCAACAGCACAACTCGCAAGACCGCTACCGTAGAGCACGCCACGCAGTATCAATGAGGCGACCAAGCCCTGGACAAAATAAAGAGCGAACAAGATCGGGCGACCCCACTTCGGTCGCGAAGGCGCGCAGCGGCGCCAACAATCCACAAAAGCCAGCAGCAGCCCAGTGTAAAACAATCCTTGGTACAACTGACGCTCACCGGATCCCCGAGAAACGGGCGTCAAGACATAGTCGAAGTCGCCAGTCCACAGACCGATCGGAAGCCAGGCTGCCAGCCAGGTTGCTCCCACCAGCAGAAAGAAGCGAACCAGGGGACTCACCCCTCGTGCCACATCGCCGTGATGGCATCAGCCATGCGCTGACAGCCCCCGGCCGGCCCCATTCGCTCTCGGCCGATGTCGGCTCGTCGCTCTCTCTCCTGGCTGTCCTGCAGTAGCCATTGCAACTCGTTGGCTATCGTTGCGGGGTCCTGAGCCACAACGCTCACAGAGTCCCCCAGCAGGCCTTTCTGACGTTTGCGATACCAGCGAAGACCTTTCTCGCCCCGTGGATCATAGGCCACCACCGGAACGCCAGCACCAGCGGCCTGCTCGTTGGCCGTACCCGCTTGGCCCAAAGCCACAGCGCTCTTCTGTAGGAGATCGCCGAGCACGCCCGAGAGAAGATGAACCGTTGCTGCTCCCCGACGCAAAACGCCGGGGTGCCAGGCGCCCGAACCGGACTCTAGACGCCAACCTCGCTCAGCCGCTTCGCAAACAAGCTCCTCGCACTGGGTCCCGGGAGCCAGAGCGACTCCGACCTCCAACTCTGGCAGCGACTCCCGAACCAACTCCAAGACTTCGAGCTGATAAGCCAAAACTTGAGGAGCCTGCCCTCGAGAGCCCGGGAAAAGAGTGATCACCGGCCGCCCACTCAAAAAGGGCAACTCTTGCCCTCGGGGTTGAATCTCGTCCATCATGGCGTTTCCCAGCCACTCTGCCGCCAACCCTTGCTCCACCAGACGCTCGGCTGTAGCGCGGTCCCTGACTAGACTCTTGCGCACCAAAAAGCGCAGGAACA
>CAZVVF010000774.1:0-3048 GCA_964630575.1 uncultured Burkholderiales bacterium
GGCTCTGGGCTGCCCTCACGTCCACTTCCAGTACCCCCTTTGAGACACGACGAAAATTGACGGACCCATTGGCAAAGAGTCTTCCGAGAATCCGAGGAGGAGTCTCGTTGCTGGTGAGCTTACCGCTAGAATCGAGAGTCAGGGTGACCGGTGTGGTGCTGAAACTCGGCAAACCGGCCGGTGTCACCACGACCATTCCGTCGCTTCCCACAACGGGTCGATAGTACCTCAAGAGGGAACCGTTCGTGCCGACCGATGGGATGACAACCTGGACTCCCCTGAGAGCGTTGCGAAGTTGGTTCATTGTGTTGAGACAGGCCCGCTGGGTCTGGCTTTGGGCGTCGGTTTTGAGTTGGCTGGCTCGATTGGTGCGCATGGTGAGCACGAGCACCACAGAGAGCAGGCCAAAAATGGCTCCGGCCACGAGAACCTCGAGGAGTGTGTTCCCCTCTGTCTTCGTTGCGATCATTCGGTAAACTGCGACCCACAGGTGTAGCTTTGTGCTCCCTGTTTGTCGCTCCAAAAAATGCGGATAGTGACCTCCTTGAGGCGGTTGGCAGGGGGTCCCAGAAAGGCCTCCGTCACTTCGTATTCAAAGGCCGGTGTTCCCTCAGGATTGTATTCGGGGGGAAGCCCCGTTCGAGGGACAGAGACATCTTGGTCCAAGTCGCTACTCAAGGCTTCTTCAATATCGGCCATAACAGCCTCGGCTTTCTGGGAGGCCCGAAAGTGGTCTGTCGCCTTGGTTTGGGCTTTGGTCGCGTAGATCTGAACTCCTAAGACCGCGAGGATGCTGATGGCAAGAAAAGCCATGGCGATCAAGATTTCACCTAATGTGAGTCCGGCTCTCGGATTCTTCATGACAACGGTTTCGGCCCCTTCTAGGCTCAGGTTCGACCAGAGAGAAGAATTTCCGTCAGCCTCGCACGCTTCTCTTTTGGCTCTCAACCCAGAGTCTAGAAGAGAGTCTGAAAACGCTTGTGAAATGGGTCTCCAGCCCTCGAATGGTGTTTCGCTATGACATGGTATAAAATGAGGGTATGGCAGTGCGCAGGGGTGGGGGCTTTTCGCTCTTAGAGATTATCATAGCGAGCGTCCTTTTCTCGATGGTACTGACCGGTCTGGCCGCCGTCTGGGCGATGCATTCAAAGGCTCAAATCAGCTCCCTGAGCCGTTCCGTGGCTGCGGACCTTGCCGAACTGGAGATGGAGCGAACTTTGGCCCTGGGATACTTCAATGCCGTTTCCGTCTCTGGCCGTTTCGAACAGGTTTGGCAGGTTCGAGGAACCTCTGTCACCCGCGCTTTTGATACCCAAACTGAGGTCAGCCACTTTGTGGACCCGGACCAAACCTACAACGGTCGATCCTACCCCGGACTCAAGCAGGTCACTGTCACGGTGAGTTTTGACGGGACGGGTAGCGGGAGCGGCGCTGAGAGCTTTACCCTGAGGAGTTATCTCGTTGATGATACCTAGTGGTAGCAGCAAGCTACAACGCGGTCTCTCGTTGGTAGAACTGGTCGTGGGGATGGGGCTTTTTGGGCTGTTGGCCATGTCGGTGGGCTTGCTGGTGAGAAACGGTTTGCAGTATCTCCGAGACGGTGAGACACGGGCTGAAGTCGCACGGCGAGGATTGTCCGTTTTGAGCCAGATCACTCGAGAGGTTTCCGAGACGGACGCCGACACGATCCGACTCTACAGCCCAGGGAGCGAGCCTCCAGGTCTGGTTTTCGCCTCGCCGAGAAGCGCGAGCAACGAGCTGGTCTTCGTGAACGGCAAGCTTCAGTGGAGACGTTGGGTCTGCTTCTATTGGACTGAGTCGAACCAACGACTGATAAGGGTCGCTGAGGATCTCACTCCGCCCACGACCTTCGTTCCCGACCCATCGTCTGCGGGCCTCAACTGTTCTGTCGCCAGCATGGTGGCGAGTACCAGTTCCTCCCGTCTGTTGGCCAAGAGCGTCTCAGATTTTCAGGTCAGTGGAAAGAAGCAGGTCGATCTGCAGTTGGAAATTCAGTCCGGAACGGGTGACCGGACCTTTAAATTGCTAACGCGAACAACAGTGGTGCCGAGACAATGAAAGAAGCTAGGGGATACAGGGTCGTGAAACAAAAACAATGGGGAAACGCTCTCATCGTAGTTCTCTTGGTGGCTTCTCTCTTTATGGGATTGACCGGCGCTCTGGGAACCCAGTTGCTCACAAACCTGAGCGCTACAAAGCATCGGCTCGATTCTAGTGCGGCGCGCTACGCCGCCTACGCGGGGCTTCAGCACGCGCTCTTTGAACTCAAGCAAAATCCGGCTTGGGAGGATGGCCTGATCGGAGTGCCCTTGGGAGAGAGCGAATCCTTGGGCTACACACTGGAGGTCACCAACAACTCTGCCCCCTCGTCTCCAGGCGCGACAAAGACGGCTCCGGATGGAACCGTTGTCCCGGCTGGTGAGGTCTATCTGGTGGCCATCGGCATCGTCAACGAGAGAGAGACCACCCTTCTTCACGCCGTCACGGGCAATCTTGCTTCCAACGCTCCGGAGCTGGACCACGCAGCCTTTGCCGATACCGATCTCAACTTCTCAATGGCGGCCAAGAGTCTCAGCTACGATCCCGACGCGACGACCTTTTCCTTTCAGGCCGGGAGCACCAAGCTCATTCCCTCTGAGACCAAGAGCAACGGAGATATCGGGTCGAATCGTTATCTGGACCTATCGGGGGCTTCATCGGTGGCCGGCATGGTCTACAGTTCCAGTATCACACCGGCAACTGTGACCAGCACGGCGGCGCCGCCACCGTCTGCTATGCAAACCTTGAGCAACCCGATAGATGTCCCTCGCTACTCTCCTCCGGTCGCCGCGTCGAACCTCTTGCAGGTCGACGGACCGACCCTGAACAGCCCCCTGCCGAATAGAGTCAACGCCTACAGCGCCCTGAGTTTAGATGATGGGGAAACGCTGACGATAGGGCCCGGACGTTACTATTTTCCAGACGGGATAGAGGTGAGCGGAACGCTGGCTGCAGGGTCCGGGGTCGACCATGAGAACCCCATTGTCT
>CAZVVF010000775.1:0-3048 GCA_964630575.1 uncultured Burkholderiales bacterium
TGATCTGGATCTTTCCTTTGGAGATGTTCAGGCTATCTGGTGGAGTAAAGCCAGCCCCGTAAGACCCACCCGAAAAGACGACCTTGCCTGGATTGTTGGTGTTGAGTGGGTTCTTGATCCACTGAGCATACTCGGCGTAGTCCTGGTCGTAGTAGTGCAGGCTGTCGTCGTCCCACCACACATAGGTCCCTGCGGGGATCCGATCGCCCTTGGGATCGGCTGTGGCGAGGTCGTCCCAGGTGAGTTCGTAGAAGGGGTTGGTACTGTCCTCGGGCTCCACCTTGACCTTGGCCGGGTCGTAGTCAGCCGCGAGAGTGGCGTCCTTGGTGAAGACCTTTCCCTCAGAGTTGTACTTCGCGGCAGAACCGTTCTGCTGAGCGATATTGACCACGCCCCGACTGCGGATTTGCGGACTTCCGTCGCCCTTGGCCTCGACCTTGAACTCCTTGTTATCTTGCAGAACAGCGATCAGGTCACTGTTGGACATGGCCGCTGCATCATTGGCGATATCGCCAACATTGGAGGCCACAAAAACGGTCTCCAGGACCTTGGATTGAGTCAGGCCCTTGGGGTTGGGGTCGGAGGGGTCGAAGGTATCGAGGCCAGAGCCAGAGAGGCCCTCTACCAGCAGACAAATGGCGTGGGAGGGGGCCGAATAGTCCCCCACGGTGGGGTCTAACACCGTACTCTGAGAATCGTCAGTGGCTCTGGGAACCACCGTTTCCTTGGAGCTTGAGAGATTGTTGACCGAGACATAGGGAATGGGAATTCTGGGGCCTTGGCTGTCGTCGAGCTGTTCGCCGTTGCCGGGCCCATTCTCGTAGTTGAAGCGGATGCGGAACATCGAGGCTTTGCCGGTTGGCGATTTTAGGTGTCCCCAAACGTAACCTGAGTCTTCCACGACACTGAAGTCGGGAGTCGATAGGACCAATCCTGATCCATCGCCCCTCCATTCGGGGTTTTCCCGAATTCGCATGAGAGCGTATTGCATCCCCGACTCGGCGGCGGCACTGGCCATCAGTTCACCATCTTGAGAACCCGCCAAGCCGAGTGTGCGCGGCCCAACTAAAATCGCGCCACCGATAAACATCGCGATCAGCATAGTGAGCAGCAGAACCGTAACGAGTACGATTCCCCGATCAGCCGAGAGCTTTTTGGAGAACATCAAATACCTGCACTTTCCCAGAACTTCCCAGGTAAAAATTGTAACAACAATGTTAACTCGCTGCCATGGTATATCTCTCTATGCCAGAGCAAACCCACACCGGGCCTCGCTATTCGACCGCTTTCTCTCAAGGATACCAACACCACCAGGAGCAACATGACAAGATGGTTTCAACTGGGTCCAAGACCTCAACCTTCGAAAAGCTCGGAAAAGAACTGATGGAGATAATGCCAGACGGAACTCGGGCTTTTCTCATGCTTCGCTATTCTGAGAACCTGCCGCTCAAAGAACTCTGGCGTAGCGGCCCGGCCTCGCGGGGGATAGGTGGTGACGGCAAAAGGGTCTTGGGACTTTGCTTCAAGCGCGAGCGGGCGGTTCTTATCCACGACGCCGAGAAGGACACTCAGATGCGTGGCATTCGAGCCCGCAGCTTGAGTTCCGCGCTGTGCGTTCCGATTTTTGACGATGAAAAGAGCATGCTGGGCGCTCTTCTTTTGACCTCAGACCAGGCGGGGGCCTTTGCCCAGGAGCACAGGATCGCCGCGGAGAGGAGCGCTCGTGACTTCGGACCTGTTGTGGCGTCACTGGGTCAACTCCCCCAGGTCAAGCATGAGATCGACCCGCGTTCCTTTGAGTTCTTGTTTTCTCGCGTGGCCCTGGGGATACTAATGGTGTTGGGCGTGGGTCTTGCCGTCTGGGCCACAGCGCCTTCGCCCAAGCGGCCGAACCCGCCACCGTCCGTCGTGTTGCCAGAGGTCGCCAGCGAGCCACGGGAGCGCTCCAACGACTTTCTCGAGGCCCTCAGATCAGCTGACTACGAGAGCGCTTGGGAGTTTCTGGACCCGGATCTGAGAGGGCGTTGGTCGTCGGCGGATTTCACTCGGGCGATGTCCGATTGGGCTCAGCGTGGAGACAACTCGGAGATTCTCAAGAATCGCAAAATCTCTAAGGAGCAAAGGCACAACCGAACCGCCCTCGTCCTCTTTTGGGAGAGTTCGGTCCAGGGAGACCGCGGGCACTGGAGTTGGGAGCTTCGTGAGAAGGGCCGAGAGTGGTCCATCGTGAGGATGGAGGGGCCGGTGAACAGCCCCGCAGAATCGGCCCGATAGCTCATGCGGTCATCCTGTGATTTGACCTCGCCTCGGAAGCTCTGATACCATAGGGCCCTGAGCACGAACAAAATTTGCTCAAAACAAAGGAGAAGAGCTATCGGTAGACGAGGTAGACGACATCAAGATAAGAGACCCAGATTTGAACACCGAATTAACGAGAGAATTCGATGCCGCAGCATCAGAGTCGTAGACTCAAACGGCGGCAACCTCGGTGAAATGAATCCCCGCGACGGCCTGCGGATCGCCAAAGAACAAAAACTCGATTTGGTAGAGATATCCCCCACGGCAAACCCCCCTGTGTGCAAACTCATGGATTACGGGAAGTGGAAGTACGATCGCGACAAAAAGAAGAAAGCTAGCCACGAGAGTTCTCAGTGTCTTCGAGAAGTGAAGATGAGGCCGAAGATCGGCGAGCACGACTTCCAAGTTAAGGCCAAGCAAGTAGAGCGCCTGCTCAACGGTGGCGACAAAGTAAAAGTCATTCTGAGATTTCGAGGAAGAGAGATCGTTCACCAAAATCTAGCTATCGAGCTTCTCGAAAAAGTAGGCTCAGAAGTCAGCGAGTTTGGTAGTATTGTCTCTAAGCCGACCATGGAAGGTCGAACGATGAGCGTTATACTCGCGCCAGCATAGAGCTCAACCGCGCGCGAGCCTTTACAATCTAAGTCAAACAAAGACCCCGCGAAAACGCGGGTTTTTTTGTGGGGCCTGGCGCGATGACTCTAGGGAAGCTTCTGCCGAGAGCCTCACCCTTTTCCAGGAATGGAGCGG
>CAZVVF010000776.1:0-3043 GCA_964630575.1 uncultured Burkholderiales bacterium
ACTCAGCGACCCTTTCTCTCGGACTCTATACGCGACGGATGCGAGTATTTATCAGCAGGAGCCGGTGCTGGTCGCGGTGCCACGGGAGCCGGAAGACCTAGAGGTTTTGGTGGCGGCTTGTCGCCAGTGTGAGGTGCCCCTGACTCCGCGCGGTGGAGGAACCTCTCTGGCGGGCCAGACCGTGGGATTCGGCGTGGCAGTGGATACTTCGAAGTATCTCAACAAGATTCTTAGGGTGGTTCCCGAAGAGGGTTGGGTCGAGGTTGAGCCCGGCTTGGTTCTCAGCGAGCTGAACAGCACCCTCAAGGCCTACGGTCTGATGTTCGCTCCCGATCCGGCAACTGCTGAGCACGCCTGTATCGGCGGGATCGTGGCCAACAACAGTTCCGGGACACGGAGCATACTTTACGGCAAGACAGTCGATCACGTAGAGGGCCTGAGCTTTCTCTGTGGCCAGGGTGAGTTGCATCATTTTCGAACCATGGAACGAGAGGCCTTGGCTAAGGCTCTGCGCTCCTCCGGTCGGGCCGGACAGCTGATCAAAGGACTCGTCTCGGCCACAAAGAGCAACGCAGAACTCATCGCCTCGCGCTATCCGAAGATCCTTCGCCGAGTGACCGGCTATAATTTTGACGAGATGCTCAGGGGGTTGAAGGCCGTCGGTTATGACCTTCCTGATTTCGAAGGTTTGCGGGCCCCGCTCGCCCCGCCGATTCAAGGCTTCAATCCCGCCTCTATGTTGGTGGGGAGTGAGGGGAGCTTGGGTCTCATTACCCGGGCCAGGCTGAGGCTGACCCCGCGTCCGGAGTTCAGCGGCCTGGTGGTCTCTCACTACGGCTCCCTCAAAGACGCCCTGCTGGGCAACGCTGTCTTGCTGACTAGCCAGCCTTCGGCTAGTGAACTCTTGGACCGTATGGTCTTAGAGTTGGCCTCGAAGCAGATGTCCATATCGCGATTGATGGGGTTCGTAGAGGGGGACCCGGCGGCTGTTGTGATCACCGAGTACACAGCCCAGAGCCAAGGGGAACTCGCGGACAAGCTCAAGCGTGCCCAGGACCTTTTGGCCCGAGAGAGCCAGAGCATGGCTCACCCCACCTTTGTGGATTCGGCAACCAAGGATGCGATTTGGCGCGTTCGAAAATCGGGATTGCCTTTGCTGCTCGGGCTTCAGGGGTCCAAGAAGCCGATCGCCTTTGTGGAAGATACCGCCGTGGACCCGACTCGCCTAGTGGAGTACGTCGAGCGCTTCGACGAGGTCGTGCGAAAGCACGGTACCACAGCGGCATACTACGCTCACGCCTCTGTGGGCTGTCTCCACATCCGCCCTTTGCTGGACCTCAAAGACTCCGAGGATATCAAGAAGATGGCTCATCTTTCCGAAGAGATTTCGGATTTGGTTATGGAGTTCGAGGGGTCCATGTCTGGAGAGCACGGCGATGGTCTGGCCCGAGGCTTGTGGAATAAGAAGCAGTTCGGTTCCGCCCTCTACGAGGTCTTTCGCGAGACAAAAGACCTCTTTGACCCGTTGGGGTTGATGAATCCTGGGAAGATCGTCGACTCACCAGCTATGACCGAAGACCTTCGTTACGGTGAGACCTACGAGACCTTAGAGGTGGCCACTGAACTCGATTGGAGCGCAGAAGGGGGATTCGCTCAGGCCGTGGAGTTGTGCAACGGGGCGGGTGTCTGTCGCAAGACGGACCGAGGTACCATGTGCCCCTCTTTTATGGTGACTCGCGATGAGGAGCACAGCACTCGGGGGCGGGCCAACCTCCTGCGAAACGTGCTGAGCGGTCGCCTGCCTCACGAAGCCTTGAGTGGCAAACGGCTCTATCAGGCGCTAGACCTTTGTCTGGAGTGTAAGGCTTGTAAGTCGGAGTGTCCCTCGGGTGTTGATGTAGGGAAGATGAAGTTCGAGTTCCTGAGTCAGTACCACCGAAGTCACAGAATACCGATTCGCACTCAGCTGTTCGCTCGCGCCGATCTTGTCTCTCGCTTCGGTTCGGCGTTGGCGCCCGTGAGTAACTGGGTCTTAAATTCTCCACTGAAGCCTCTGATCAACCATCTTTTGGGAGTTTCTTCGCACCGCAGTTTCCCGACCTTTGCTCGCCAGAACTTTTGGGACTGGTGGAACAAGCGCAAGAACCCTAAGGCCAGTCCCAATCAGCCCCGTGTGGTTCTGTTCGTCGATACCTTCAATGGTTACAACGAGCCTTGGGTTGCCCAGTCTGCGGTCCGCGTCTTGGAGCGTCTCGGGTATGCCATCACGATAGCCGATAGGACTTGCTGCGGGCGGCCTATGATCTCTAAGGGACTCTCCGACGAGGCTCGCAAGCACGCCACCGACAATGTGAACCGGTTGCGTCGCTTCATCGCCGATGAGGTCCCCATCGTTGGCTTGGAGCCTTCCTGTATCCTCAGCTTTCGGGACGACTACTTCTCTCTGATCGATGACCCCGACCTGGAGGCGCTCTCAAAGCTGTGCTTAACCTGGGAGGAGTTTCTTCAGGACAAGGCCTTGCCGTTGGTGGAGGGGGCGCCACCGCTTCTCCTTCACGGACACTGCCATCAGAAAGCTCTGGTGGGCACGGGGCCGGCTCTGAAGGTTTTGTCTCAGCTTCCTGGCGTTGAGTTGGAGGAAGTCGATTCAGGCTGTTGTGGCATGGCGGGCTCCTTTGGCTATGAGAGGGAGCACTATGAGGTGAGCAAGGCGATGGCTTATCGCAAACTGATCCCTGCGGCGGATTCCATTCACCGGCGAGGGGGGAGGGTGGTTGCCGCCGGCGTCTCTTGTAGGCAGCAGATTCGGGCCTTCACTCAACGTGTCGCTCTTCACCCTGCTGAGGTTTTGGCGGCCCACCTCATGGAGCCGAACCAAGATGCTTAGTACCTTTGGTCATCTCTTTCGGATCACAACCTTCGGAGAGTCGCACGGAGGGGGAGTCGGTGTCGTGGTGGATGGCTGCCCGCCTGGTGTGCCCTTTTCTTTGAGCGAGGTGCAGGCTGAGTTGGACCGGAGAAAACCGGGGCAGAGTATACTGAC
>CAZVVF010000777.1:0-3034 GCA_964630575.1 uncultured Burkholderiales bacterium
TTCGCTGGGTTGATGGTCAGTTCACCGCTCTTTTTCTCGATGGCGATGGGAATGGTTCCGGCATTCTGGTAGTGACTTCCCACGATCTCGGAAAAGGTTTTGCCGACGTGTTCCTGGTCGACGGCAATGGGTATGAACGTGTGTCCCTCGGTGGGCTTTAAGAGTTCCTGAAGAAGGTGCACGTTGGAGGAGTAGAGGGCGGCTTGAGCGAGCAGATGACCTGAGATGCTGCGAGTCACGATCACCTCGTTCACCCCGCCCATGCGCAGGTGTGACTCACTTTGGGCGCTGCTCAACTCTGCGCAAGTGTGAACCTTGGGGTTCAATTTCTCGATGGTGAGAGCGGCCAGAACTGTGCGGGCATCGGCGTCTTGACGAGAGCGCTTACCGCTGATGTCGGAGACGATCACGGCCACGGAGCACTCACCAATATTGCACTTCTCCATCACGTCAACGCGGGTGAAGTCGTCTTTGACAGTACGCACCCGGGAGGGGAAGGGGATATCGAAGGCGGGCATCTCATCCCGCTCCGTAATGATCACAATCTCCCGTTCGCGGAACTCGGGATGATTCTGGAATTCAGAAATTATCGTCTCGACACCGGGGTTGTACCCACAGATGAGGATGTGACGTTCGAGATCTTCTAACATGAGTCGACTTAATACCGTTCCTTCCTTGAGCTTCTCAATCATCACGGCCGAAACGGTACCGGTGAGGAGAGCAAAAAATGTGAGGCCACAGAACTGGACAAAAAGGATAACGATTTTTCCGCCCAGGGTTTCGGGGAAGCTGTTGACATACTCGCCGGCGATAAGACTGAAGACCGTTTCCCAGAAGGATTGCGCGAGCACATCCCAGCCGGAATGGAAAGGGCGACGAAAGTGACTCAGCCCGAGGGTCCCAAACAGGGTGGCAAACATGAGCAAGACAACGGTGAGCAAGTATTCTGTGAGACGTTGTCTGAAGAGCCACTGCAAGACTCGCGTTTGGCGTGCGATTACGGTGACGGCTCGGAACAATCGGAGCATCCGCAGCAGGCGCAAAAAACGCAAGAACCGGAAGGCTCGGAAAAGCGGCAATACGGCCAGAATGTCAATGAAGTACTCGCTGAAAAATCGCCTGCGTCGACGGCTCGCGATGAAGCGAAGGAGCAGCTCCAATACAAACAGGCAAGTGATAAAATCGCCTGCGTAAACGACGTCCTCGTACATCGGGTTTGCCGCCGGCATGGCGATCTCGACGCTGAGGAGAACGATGGAAATGATGATCAGAAATAGGACGGCGAGGTCGAACCAGGGGGCCGCGACGACTCGTCGGGCCCTATCAGAGATGGACTTCACCAAAGATTGTTCCGTTGGCGCTAGTTGAGTCCTGCCGCGAGGTCGCGTTGGCCAGTGCATTCACAAGTTCGTGAAACTGAGAAGGTTTGTAGCGATCGGCGTAGCACCAGTGAGCATGAATGAAAAAGTTGTATTAGCGTATAGTGGCGGACTCGATACTTCGTGTATCTTGCGCTGGCTCATGGACCAGGGTAAAGAGGTTATCGCTTTTGTAGGTGACGTCGGTCAGGATGAAGATTTTGACCAGGTGAAAGCGAAAGCTCTGGCCATTGGGGCCAAGGAAGTTTACGTTGAGAACCTCCAGGATGAATTCGTGACCGATTTCATTTTCCCGGCCATCAAGGCCAACGCCCTCTACGAGGGGCGCTACCTGCTAGGGACCTCCATTGCCCGCCCCTGTATCGCCCGATCTATGTTGAACGTGGCGGAGAGAGTTGGTGCCAAGTACCTGTCTCACGGCGCGACCGGCAAGGGGAACGACCAGGTTCGCTTCGAGTTGGCTTTCCATGCTCTACGCCCGGACCTCGAAGTGATCGCACCTTGGAGAATGCGGGAATTCCTGGACCGATTCAAAGGTCGCACGGACCTTATGAACTACTGTGCCGACCACGGTATCCCTATTGATGCTTCCCCTAAGAGTCCCTACAGCATGGATGAGAACCTGTACCACATATCCTACGAGTCGGGAGTCTTGGAAGACCCCAATCACTCACCTCAAAAGGATATGTATCGCATGACTTTGGACCCCACCGAAGCCGCGGATGAGCCAGAGCTCATCACCATCGCATTCACCGATGGGGTTCCGGTGAAGCTCACCACCAGTGAGGGTGAGATCAGCGACCCTCTGGAGCTGTTCAAGGCCTGCAACGAACTGGGACGCAAGCACGGAATCGGCCGCATCGATATCGTTGAGAACCGTTTCATCGGCATCAAGAGCCGCGGTGTGTATGAGTCTCCCGGTGCCACCATCCTACGGGAAGCCCACATGGACATTGAGGGCATAGCCATGGATAGGGAAGTGATGAGACTCCGTGACATGCTCAGTCCCAAGTTCAGCGAACTGATCTACAACGGTTTTTGGTTTAGTCCTGAGATGGAATTCCTTATGGCGGCGATGGACAAGGCACAAGAGCTTATCGACGGGGAAGTGACCCTGCAACTCTACAAAGGAAGAGCCCTTCCTGTAGGCCGCAAGTCGCCTTCGTCACTCTACAACCAAGATCTGGCCTCCATGGAGATCGAGGGCGACTTTGACCCTCGCCACTCCGAGGGATTCATCCGTATCAACGCGATTCGTCTCAAGGCGCACAGGGCGATCATGAACAGTCGCCACTCTTAGAGCGGACCTCTGTTAGCCGGATAGCGAAATTTGGCCCACGTCCTGTCCGCAACTTGGACACGTGACAGCGTCGAGGGCGATTCGCGTGCCGCAATGAGGACACCCTCGGGAGGTTTGAGAAAGCTCCAAGTCGTCGGCGAGGGTTCTGAGTGCTCGCAGCAGCGGTAGAGGGTTGGGGTCTTGAACGTAAGTCGACAAGGCCTCGCCCACGGTGCGTACCGCCACCGGGACCTCAGGGCCCCCTTCGGCGATCCCGCGAGCGAGGCTGTGGGCGGCGTAGAGTGGGGCTCCCCCTCTGAGAAGGTTGAGCATGAGTTGAGCTTCCGGCCAGTACGGTGACGAGGAGAGCTCATCG
>CAZVVF010000778.1:0-3025 GCA_964630575.1 uncultured Burkholderiales bacterium
ACCAGGCTCAACGGGCCAAAGACCAAGAGCTCGAACTCTCCACAAACCCACCACCATTCTTCGCTCCACACTTTTGTGACCTGGCCCTGGCCCAACTCAAAGACCAACGAGGCCCCGTCAAGACCAGCCTCGATCTTGACCTTCAAGAAACCATCGAGGGCATGGTTCGCAACCATCTAGCCCTTCTCAGCGAGAATAAGGTTGACAACGCCGCGGTCATCGTTGCCGACGTTGAGAGCGGTGAGCTCCTCGCTCTGGCGGGTTCGGCTGGGTATCATCGCAGAAAAGACGGCCAACACAACGCGGCCACCTCGCTGCGCCAACCAGGGTCGACCATCAAACCCTTCACCTACGCCCTTCTTTTGCAGCGGACCGGTCACGCGGGCATGATACTGCCAGATCTCAACCTCTATGAGGACTCAGACATCGAGAGCTTCGTCCCCAAAAACTATGATAAGCACTTCCACGGTCCGGTCAGTATCCGCACGGCACTAGCCTGCTCTTACAACGTTCCAGCAGTGCGTGCTCTGGAGCGAGTCGGTCCCAAAAACCTGCTGACACTCCTACGCCGAATCGGCTTCACCGATCTCACCGATCCGCCCGAACACTACGGTCTCGGACTCACCCTGGGAGACGGGTCGAGCAGCCTCATGCAACTGGTCGAGGGGTATCGCACCATCGCCCGAGGAGGGGTCCACAGTCCACTCACCTATCTTTCGGACTCCCAGGGAGACTCCGTAGAGTCCCTCATCGAACCGCGCAGCACCTATTTGATAACCGACATCCTGTCGGACCGCCAAGCTCGCATCCCCTCTTTCGGGACTCCCAACTCTTTGGAATTCCCCTTCGACTGTGCGGTTAAGACGGGAACCTCCAAAGGCTATCGCGACAACTGGACGATCGGCTTCACACCCAAACATATCGTGGGCGTGTGGGTCGGTAACTCCAACGGCTCTCCCATGCAGGACGTATCCGGTATCACCGGCGCCGGGCCTCTGTTCCGAGACGTGATGCTCAACTTAGGACCTGGTGGGGACTTCGTTCCACCGAAAGGCTTGAAGAGACGATCCCTCTGCGGACTGTCGGGAGACCTGGCTACACAAGCCTGCCCATCGGCGCTTGCCGAGCTGTGTCTCGAAGAGGTTCCGGTTCAACCCTGCCAGGTTTGCCAAATCGAGGTCATCGACCGCGAAACAGGACTCCTAGCCAAGCCCTCCACTCCGGAGCAGCAACGGCTGAGCCGTACCGTCTTCGAGTTTCCTTCGCTCTACCGAGAGTGGTCCATCGAGAGAGGATTTCCCCAAAAGATCCAAAGCGACCGAGAGGCCGAGGAACTCCGCTTCGTCTTTCCCCTATCCGAAGACGTATTCTTGACAGACCCCGACCTCAAAGCCGAGTTCCAGAGAGTCAAATTTCGCGTGGCTGGTGGAACTCCACCTTACACTTGGCGAATGGATGGCCAGCCGGTTTCAACAAGCCAGAGCAGCAGCCTCTGGTGGCGACTCGTTCCAGGCCGGCACAGCATTGAGGTTCAAGACTCTCGCGAACGAGTGAAGAGTCTCCAGTTCAGGGTCATGGGTCCCCTCAAACCCGGTTGAAGAGAACCTAGCAGGCTAGGGCTCTCTCGGCGCGTGCATAAGTCACCACGCCAGAGCGATCACAGAGCGTGACCGTCTCTACTTCTACCTTGCCTCTATAGAGCGGCGTTTCCCAAGTGCAGATCTCGACTCCCCCGCGCCAAGCGCTACTCCCATTGTCACGACTCAAGGAGCGAATCTCGAGGGCTCTTCGGAAAGCCTCCACTTGAGTGGAACTTGAGTTATATCCGATGTCGTTATGGTTGAGTGTGATCTTCATTCTTGCTATCTCCTTGTAATATCTTGCCTGCCCCACAGACCAGACACTACAGAGTGTCCATCACAGCATCGTTAAGCGGCGCAATCTCTTGTAACAATCCTGTAAACTCAAAGCCCGAAAATCGCGTCCCCAAACAGCCTCAAACCCTTGATACATATAGCTTTGAGCCGATTTAACGAGGTCCTCGATTCTTTTTTAAGCGCTTAAAAAAATCGAGGACCTCTCTACTGACTGACGGCCGGTGGCGGGGTCTTCTCGGGAAGAGAGCCCTGCAAAAGCCCCTGAGTCACATCCTTGCCTCGAACCCGAGCCGATTCCTGATCCTCGAGCAAAAAGTCCGTCGTGAAATCTTCCTCCTCTTCGTTCATAAAGAGGCGTTGGCTCGGATAGGCGAATTCGATATCCAATTTCTTGGCCAAACGGTGCAGGTCCAAGAGAAAACGATGTCTCTCGCGCAACTCGGTATTCCAATCCGGAGTCCGCCAAAAGATATAGATGAGCACCTGGAGAGAGTAATCGTTGATGTCGTTCACCCACACCTGGAAAGAGTCTTTTCGGGTGTATGGATGGCTACGAACGAGTTCTCGGATCCCCTCACAAAACGCCTCCAAGACGTCGGGAGAGGTCGTCCATTTGATAGCCAGTTTCTTAGTGTAGCGTCGATAGTTTCTCTTACCGTAGTTGTCCACGGAGGCCGTGATGAGTTGAGAGTTGGGAAGCGTGATCAAAGAGTCGTAGAACGTGCGAATTCGGGTCGAGCGAAAGCCCACTTCCTCCACCGTTCCCTCCATACCGTTGACCACGATCCAGTCACCCACAGCAAAGGGTTGATCGGTGAGCACCGTGACCGAGCCAAAGAAGTTCTTCACCATGTCTTGTCCGGCAAGAGCGACCATGGCCCCAAAGATTGAGAAACCCGCAAACAGACTCCACACTTCTACGTTGAGATTTTGAGCCAGAAAGAGCAGGGCCATAACAGCCACCAAAGCCTTGACACTTCTCCTGACCAGGGGGATAAGCATGTCGTCAAATTTCGTCGAAGTCTTCTCTGTTGCTCGTGCGATATAACGCGAGAAGATGTCGCTGAACCTAAAGACCGCGGTTACGATCGTGACCGTAGCCACGATCTTGACACCTATGGTCAAGCCCACGAGCAACATCGCGGGAA
>CAZVVF010000779.1:0-3017 GCA_964630575.1 uncultured Burkholderiales bacterium
CCCAGCAGTACGGTCTGCCCGTCATCGGCCGCAATCATCGCCTCCAGCCCGCCCACCAAGAACCATACCAGTGCGGTAATCAAGTACATGATTCCGATTCGCTTGTGGTCGATGGTGGTTAGCCAACCGATGATTCCGCTAGGCTCTACCTGACGCGGAAAAATTTTATCAAAGAACCCAGCTTCTGGGGCGGGCTCTATGCGCATATGTTCAGAAGACACATCGACTCCTTACTGTAAGCTCGACAGATATTCGACGAGGGTAGCCTTCGTTGAATCGTCGATCTGAATTTGAGTATTTTTGACAACTTCACCGTCAACTTCGTGAAGGTAGCCAGTTTTCCACATAATGTTGCCCGGTTTCACCTGACCCGGATCTTGGATCCAATGGCCCAAGTTTTCCGGTGTGTTCTCCAGCCAACCGCCGGCTATCGATGTACGGCTACCCACGTGGGTCAAATCCGGTCCAACGATCCCTTTGGCATTGGTGCCTCGGATCACGTGACAAGTACCACACTTGTTCTTGGCGAAGGCTTTGTAGCCAGCTTTGGCTTTATCCTCAGGCAACGTGGACTTGGCATCAGACTTCTGCCACTCCACCCATTTTTGGAAGTTGGCGTCGTCGAGAACGAGAACGCGAAACTTCATAAAAGCATGGGAGTCGCCGCAGAACTCCGCACACTGACCGTACAGCACATATCCCTGAAAAGGATAGTCATCCGGTAGGTGCTCGAAGCGTTGGCCTGGCTTGTTGTCTTTCGTGGACAGTTCGTCGTCATTCGCGGCCAGTAGCAACGGGTCAGCCTCTAACCACAGCCAGTTTTCCTGACCGGGAAGAAGGTCCATTTTTCCGCCCAGGCGTGGAACCCAAAAGGAGTGTTGAACATCGGCGGAATGGAGGTTGAACCTCACGGGACGACCGGCGGGGATGGCTACCTCGTTGGCGCAAGTGACGCCAAGTCCGGGATAGTCAAACTTCCACCACCACTGTTGTCCAGTGACGTCGATCACCATGACCTCTTCATTCGTGGGTTCGGTTCCTACCCAAAAGATACCCTGAATCGCGGGGAGGGCAACTATGCCGCACAACCCCACAGAAATAAGTATCAAAGCGATTTCGACCATGGCACTTCCGTGCTTTTGGTCTGGCAGAGGTGTATCTGGTGTAATCGCCCCTGCGTGGCGGTATCTTGCGATGCAGAAGACCAAGAAGGACCCCACAATTGCAAAAACTCCTAGGCTCACCCAAAGGGTGACCATAAAAGTGCTCATCTGACGCGCGGCTACGGGACCTAGGGGGTCGAGCGAACTCTGAACCCCGTCCACACAGCCAACGGTCATCAGCGCCAACAGGGCGAGGAGACTCTTAACTGTTTTTGGCATCATATTCCTCATTTGAAAGTGTTTGCTCGTGTCGAACATTCTCATAAAAATTTGTTGTGCCCTGCCTTCCTAGCGACCGACTACCATCACGCCGTATAGCAGCGGAAGGTAGATGACGGAGGTGAGGAGGAGCTTACGGGCCCGCTGGGTCGTTCTCTGCATACACAGAGAGGCTCCGGCATAAAGATAAACCAGACCAAGAACCAACGCGCAATAAAAATAGACAGGCCCTGTCATTCCAGCCAAAGTCGGAGCTAGTGACACTGGAATGAGAGCCAAACAATAAATCAAAATCTGTGACGACGCGAGATTGCCCTTCGGGTCAATCACCGTCACCATAGGCAAGCCCGCACGAGCGTAGTCTTCGCGACACAGCCAAGCGATGGCCATGAAGTGCGGGAGTTGCCAGAGAAAGAGGATGGCGAACAGTATCGCCCCCCCCAAGTCGAGATTGCCGGTGCGAACGACGTATCCGATCAACACCGGCAGCGCACCCGGTACAGCACCGACCACGGTGCAACTCGGGCTAACTTTTTTCATCGGGGTATAGATGAGCACGTAGCTCACAAAAGCTGCAAAAGCCAGCAAACCTGCCCAGGGTTGCCACAGGCCCAGAACGAGGGTTCCTGCTGCCACCAAAAGACCACCCGTGCGCTCGGCAACGGCGATGTCCACCCGTCCGGCCGGAAGAGGTCGGTTGCGGGTCCGGTCCATGAGGGCGTCGGTCTCGACCTCGACCACGTGATTGAGCATTGCTGAGCCTGCCCCGAGCAGGCTGATTCCAGCCACAGCGACACCGAGACTCAGCCAACTGAAGGCTCCACCACCGAGCAAGAATCCACAAAGTCCCGTAAAGACGCTCATCGTGACGAGTCGAGCCTTGGTCAGTTCCATCAGGTCTTCTCGCGAAACGTCACGCAGACGGGAGGCCGACTCTGAAGTGTGAAGGGAGTTGGACTCACTCTCCTTGCGGGTGAGACGCGCTGTCCACAGAGCGATCGAAAAAGCCGTCGCCAACACCAGCGCGCCATTCATAACGTGGATGCAAGTAGGCCAGAGCGAACGAGCCGACCACACCGTGAAGGCCCCGAGAGTCCCCTGGATCAGGATCAGTCCGACCAGAGCCATTCCCAGCTTCGGCAAGGCCGGTGCCTCGCGATGGAAGCGATAGATGCGCACACAGAGAAGGACAGCCATAGCCAAAACCGCCAAGGCCATAACTCGATGAGTAAAGTTAACGGCAACAGCCGACGACGTGATCGGCGGTATCCAGCGGCCCAGAGAGGTGGGAAAATCAGGAATGACCAGTCCCGCTCCCATGTGCCGCATCAGCGCGCCCACAAGAAGCTGACAAAAGACCAGCATGGTCATACCGTAAGCGGCTATTTTGAGGTTGCTCGCGGCCTCGCCACGAATTGAGGGTTGGGCCTTAACAAAGGATGATGTGGTCCACCAGGCCAGGGCTACCGTGGTACAAAAAAAGAGTTGAGCGACAGTCCCGTGAGCCACGGAGACGGCGGTAGGCAGACGCATCAGGACGGTGAGACCGCCCAGCAATCCCTGCACGATAACGAGTCCAAGAGCCAAGAAGGCGAGGCGTCTGACCACAGAGTGAGCACGGATGACGGAAGCCCA
>CAZVVF010000780.1:0-3014 GCA_964630575.1 uncultured Burkholderiales bacterium
GTAGCAGGGCAAAAGGTCGCACTGCTGCCGTGATCGCTCTCTATCTTCGTTCAAAGCCTCGATTCGTCGCACTCCTGCTGCTCCTGATCGCTACGATAGGAACAGCTGGCTATCTGTCCCTTCCCCGACTCGAAGACCCAACTCTCTCGCCTCGCTTCGCCGTCCTCAAAACCATTCTGCCGGGAGCCGACGCGCTTCGAGTTGAAACCGAGATCACTGAGATTCTTGAAGAAGAGTTGCAGGATGTGGAACAGATCCGACTCATGCGCTCCCAATCCAGACCCGGTATTAGCACCGTCATCCTGGAACTCGAAGACCACGTCGCCGATATCGAAAGCGCCTGGGCCGACGTTCGCGAAAAGGTCGATCAAGCTGAGTCCAAGCTGCCCCAGGATGCGAGCAAGCCAGAACTTGAGACCACCGATGTTCGAGCCTATGCCTTGATGGTAGCCCTCAAGTGGGACTCTCAGGCCCCGTTCAACCAGGTCATCCTGCAACGCCAGGCCGAGCAACTCGAAGAGATTCTCCTCAGTGTTCCTGGGACTGAAAAGGTGAAAACTTTCGGTGACACTCCCGAAGAGATCACGGTTCTGCTCCACAGTTCCAAGCTGCAAGGACAAGGACTGGCCTTACAGCAGATCGTGGAAATGGCCTCGGGCCAAGAGGCGCGGGTCACGACTGGGGAATTGATCAACGAGAACTATCGTCACGTGTTGCAAACCGATACCAGCTTTCACAACGTGGGGGACGTCCGCAACACGCCCATCATCCCCACACCTCGTGGAGACTACCTGCCTCTCGGCGCTTTGGGTCAGGTACAGCGCGGTCTCAGTACACCGCTTCAGCAACGCGCCATAGTAGCCGGCAAGCCCGCGATTGTCCTCGCCGTTTACGCCGAAGACCGAATCCGAGTAGACGGCTGGACCAAGGCGGTCCATCAAGCCCTCAACGAGCATTCACTGCCCGACGGGCTAGAGCTCCAGGTGCTCTTGGAGCAGAACAAGACCGTTCAGAGCCGACTAGGAACCTTAGCCCTCAACCTTCTCATGGCCATCGTTGGGGTGACCGTTGTGGTTCTGCTGATTATGGGATGGAGAGCGGCCCTGGTTGTGTCCTGCTCCATTCCACTGACCGCAGCCTGTGTTCTCGGTGGATTAGTGGCCCTCGACATCCCTATTCATCAAATGTCGGTGACCGGCCTCATCGTGGCCCTAGGCTTGATGATCGACAACGCCATCGTGATCACCGATGAAATGAAGGCAGAGCGCGACGCTGGACACAGTCCCACTGAGACCATTCGCACGGTCGTCAAACGGTTGACTGTTCCCCTCTCATCCTCCACCGCCACCACCATCCTGGCCTTCCTTCCCATCGCCCTTTTGCCCGGCGGCACCGGAGAGTTTGTGGGCTCTATCGCCGTGACTGTGATCGTCGCCCTACTCAGCTCCCTCCTGCTCTCACTCACTCTGCTTCCAGTCCTCTTTCTATGGTTTGAAGGCCAGCCCAATCGAAGCCCGAGCGTCTGGACAGGAGATGGCCTGGTCAATCTCTACCGATGGATGTTCCGCCACCCCTGGACCACAACGGCCTTGGCCCTCGTGTTTCCCGTAATGGGATTTCTCTCCATGCCCACTCTCAAGGAACAGTTTTTCCCTCCCACCGACCGAGCTCAGATCCGCATGGTCATAGAGCTCCCCAATAGCCGAACTCTCTCCTCCACAGAACGGGCCGCCGAACTGATCCGAGCACGCTGTCTCCAACACCCCGAAATCCAAGACGTCCATTGGTTTCTGGGCAGGAGCGTCCCCAAGTTCTACTACAACCTGACCGAGCGACGAGAGCGCGAGCCGTCCTTTGCTGAAGCGCTCATCGAGCTCAACACCAACACCGGAACCACCGCTCTGATCCAACGATTACAGGAGGATTTAGACTCTCAATTCCCCGACTTCCAGCCACGGGTCATCCAGTTGGAACAGGGCCCGCCCTTTGACGCTCCTGTGGAACTCCACCTGTTCGGGGGCGACCTCATCGCCCAGCGAGAGGCCGGCGACAGAATCAGAAGGGCTCTTTCGGAAGACCCCAACGTGATCTCATCGCGTGCGAGCTTGTCTGATGACCTGGCAAAGATCCAACTCCAGGTGGACGTCGTCCAAGCCCGGAAGGCGGGTCTCGCCCCCGCTGAGGTCGCCAATTTTCTAGCCCTTGCCACTCTGGGACAAAAGATCGGTACGATTTTCGAGGATACCGAAGCCCTGCCAGTCATTCTTCGCTTCTCAAACCAGGACCGATCGAGTTTGGAGAATCTCGCTTCTTTAGCCATTTCAACTCCCGAGGGAAACGTGCCACTGAGCAGCCTAGTCGAGTGGAAGATGGTCCCGGAACAAGCCGTTTTGGAGCACCGACACCAGCGACGTTCCAGCACCGTCCAGGCCTTCCTGAAAGCCGGAACACTCCCCGTGACCGTGCTGCAACCGCTACTCGAAAAACTGGAGAACAAGACCCTACAACTCCCTCACGGTGTCACTTTTGAGGTGGGAGGCGAAGCGGCCCAACGCAACCGCGCGGTAGGGAACCTTCTGGTCTACGTCGCTCCTTTGATGGTCTTGATGTTGGCCTCCTTGGTGGTGGCTTTTGGCTCCTTCCGCCTGGCCTTTCTGGTCGGCGCCGTCGGAGTGCTATCCGCCGGGTCAGGTTTTGGAACGCTCGCCCTTTTGGGAATCCCTTTCGGCTTCATGGCCATCATCGGAACCATGGGACTCTTGGGTGTAGCCATAAACGACAGCACCGTGGTCCTCACAACCTTGCTAGAGGAAGCCCCTCAAGGGGGAGTAGAAAATGTAGCCCACACCGTAGCCCGAGCAACCCGCCACGTCATCGCAACCACCTTTACAACCATCGCCGGCTTCCTCCCCTTGCTCTTGGGTGCCGACCGTTTCTGGCACCCGCTAGCCGGGGTCATGGCCGGAGGAGTAGCCGGCGCCACCCTACTCGCCCTCATGCTCTGCCCAGTGGTC
>CAZVVF010000781.1:0-3010 GCA_964630575.1 uncultured Burkholderiales bacterium
ATCCTGGCCACGGTACCAACTCCGACCTCGCTCTCGAACTGAATGGAGCCTCCCGCTTGCTGTATCAGGCGCTGGCAGGTCGGTAGTCCGAGACCTGTTCCTTGCATGTCGGCGCGGGTGGTGAAAAAGGGCTCGAAGATTCTTCGTCGCGTTGCGGGAGGCATGCCGCAACCGTTGTCGCTGACTTCCATTTCGAGGGAACCTCCGTTCTGTTTTGTGAGCAGAAGAATATCGGTTGCAGCGGCATCGCGCGCGTTGAGCACGAGGTTTAGAACGACCAGCTCCATCTCTTCCCAATCAAAGTTCACCGGGCACTTGCTGGGAGAGGTGCGGATCTCGAGGTGGCAACTGCCGCACAGCTTGATGAGCAGGGGTTCGAGGCTGTGCAAAAGGGAGTTCAGATCGAAGCTGCCCTTATCGGAGCGCTGGGCTCGGGTGAAGGCGACCAATTTTTCCACCAGTTCTGCGGCTCGCTTGGAGCTGGCCTGGATCTCTTGCAGCTGGCTTTGGGCCGGGTCTGAGTCGCCCAGCGAGGCCTGGGCCAGGTGAGTAAAGCCGTCAATGGCGGTGAGGGCATTGCGCACATCATCGGCGAGCCCTTTGCCCAGCTGAGCCAGGGCTTCTAGAGTCTGGCCTTTGAGAACAGCCTTTCGAACTCGCTGCCGTTCCTGAATCATCTGGAGTCTTTCGAGAGAGACGATGGTAAGGCTGGTCAAAGCCGCGAGGAAATCCACGGCCTCGGCACTGGGGCGACGCACTCCCTCGTCGCCGAAGGTTCCTGTTCCCAGGCAGCCGACGCGTCCATCCATGAGCTTGAAGGGCACAGCGAGACAGGTTCTGAGCGCCACTGGGCCCACGATATCTTTGTTGCTTCTGGGGTCAAACAGGACATCGTCGACGACCATGGGCTTTTCGCTGCGCAAAAGCTCAGAGATGAGTTCTCCCGAGGTTGGCAAGGTGAGCGGAAACCAGTGCTCGTCACTCTCGAATTGCCAGAGTTGAACGGTGTCGGCGAGTTCGTTGCTGGTGAGGTAGACCCAAAGGGGTTCGTACTTCAGGGCCGACAGAATCATCGTTCGACTCTCTCTGAGCACCTCTTTCAGGCTGTCGGCTCGCAACAGGGCTGCGGAGAGTTTGAGCAGGAGCCTAGGAAATTTCTCTTCCACCGGAGTGCTGTGAGGGCGTGGTAAAATTGTTCCCTTGCCCTTGCAAAGGCGACCGATCCTGTCCCAAAGTTCGTGGGCGGAGAAGGGGTATTCCAGGACATCGCCCTGCGGATTCGGGTCGGCCTGATTGGCGAGATAGAGAATCGGCAGGTCTGTCCGCACCTGAGCGACCCGCTTCTCCAAAGACCCAGAATCGCAGTACCGAGCTTCAGCGATCAGGAGTTGGACCTGCGGGTTTTCGATCAGACGAAGCGCCTGACCAACGTTGGCGGTACGCCTGTAGCCGAGAGGTAGGGGGCGCAGGACAGAGTCGATGCTGGAGGATTGATGCTCCAACAAAACCAGGGTGGTAGGCAGGTCGCTCGGGTCTGGTGAGATCCTGTCAGAGGTGGGGAGTAAGACCGTGACCGTTGTGCCTTCATTGGGTATGCTGTCGAGCCAAATGTGACCCTCCATCTGCTGAACCAAGCCATAGCAGGTCGAGAGGCCAAGCCCAGGATTTAAGGGGTTGGCCTTGGTGCTGAAAAAGGGGTCAAAGGCTTGCTTGGTGGTCGCTCTCGACATCCCTTGCCCACAATCTTCGAGGGAGAGTTTCACCCATTCGCATTGGCCCTCATGGGAAAATCGGGGCTCCGATGGCGAGGTGACGAGTCTTAGAACGTCCCCTTCTTGGGTAGCTTCGACACTGTTGGTGACCAGTTGGATGAGAATCTGCTCGATTTTTTCCCGGTCTGCGTAAACGAAGCCGACCGAGGGGTCCAATTCGTAGCGCAGCTTTCGCTTGTGGAGCAGGCTCAAGAGCAGTGGCTGGAGTTCTAAGAGCAGGTTATTGAGCGGCAGGGTTCCGTGAGGGCCGGGTTGGCGGCTACAGAAGGTGAGCAGAGAGTCAACGACTTTGGCGGCTTTGGTGGCCGCGTTCTCGACCTTGCGGGGTTCCCAGGGGAGTTCCCGTTGGCATAGGGTCTCTGTGAGCCTGTTTGCCCTCTCTCGTATTTCGCCGATCAGGCGGCTCAGTTCTCGAGCTCCAGAGCCGGCCAGGCGACTCAGGACCTCCATCTTTTGTGCGTGGTTGAACTCGGCTTCAAGCCTGTCACACTCGGCTGGAATCAGGAGTCTATCTAGGGTGAGACTCAGATGATGGCCGAGTATTGCGAGGTACTCTAGATTGTCATCGTTGGGTTCCCACGGAATTTTCTCAGATGACTCGGTAGATAGGAAACCTTTCGTCCCGTCGGAGAGTTGAATGGGGAGCAAGACCGAATAGCGTCCACCTGGGATCGGTTGAATGATCGGTTCGGTGGTGCTGAAGCCTCTTTGAAAAAGAAGCTCTAGATCAGCCGCGATTTTCTGGTTCTGCTGGCAGCAACCAGGGTTTCTCCAAGTCATCGGTCGGGCTGGATGGGCGGCGGAATTGGGAAAAGAAATTAGTATCTGGTGAAATGCGAACACTTCATTCAACTCGCTCGACAAGGCGTTCACGACCTCATCGGTATTCACCGCCCACATGAAAGCGCGAGAAAACTTAAGTATGGATTTCCACAAGACAGGGTTAGGAACAGATAGTTTGTGCCCAGACACGATCTTAGTGTATCGGTAACGGGTTTGTGGGTCTATCTTCATTCTTACAGGATTGTGTGCAGATTGTGTGAAGAAATCTGACGTGGGGCGGATTTTAGTTATAGAAGATGACGTAAACGTCATGGATGTGATCACGACTTGGCTCGAGCGCGAAGGCTATGAGGTTGTTGCTGCAGCCGACGGCCTTCAAGGCTTAGAGCTTATGAAGAAGAATCCTGATCTCGTGATCCTCGACGTTATGTTGCCGGGTTTGGATGGTCTTTCTG
>CAZVVF010000782.1:0-2996 GCA_964630575.1 uncultured Burkholderiales bacterium
GCAAGCAGAATCCCCAGCAGCGATTCGGAGACCCAGAAGAGTTGGCCAACCTCGCGGTCTATCTGTTGGCCGACGGCAGTGCCTATATCAACGGAGAAGTCGTGACCATCGACGGTGGTGAGTGGCTCCAGGGTGCTGGACAGTTCAATTTTTTGCGCCACGTGGGTGCCGAGGACTGGCAAAGGATGGCTCAGGCTCACAAAAAAAAGAAGTAGCCGGGCTCTCCCTCTGAAATCGCTTCGAGATATCTTTCAAGTCTCTGCTCTTCTGGTGTTGCCGTAACATATTTTTAAAACTTCCTCCTTTGGCATGATTTAGTTTAATCTCGAAGGTATTGCGGGGGTCCCCTGCACGATACCGAGAGAGTGTTCCCGGGCACTGAATGCTGACCCGAGGCTCACTCACGGCCGATCTGGAGACTTTGAACATGCGAATATCAACAACACGACCTCTCAACCTGACGCGACCCTCGGTGTCCTCGGGGAATCAGGTGGCCGCGGCACCGAGCGTCTCTTCGGAACACCTCGGCCCTACCGATACGCTCAGTTTTTCGGGATATCAGAGTCAAGGTCGAAGCGCGGGACGCGCCTTCTTGGGGGCGGCTGTGGGAACCGGTATCGGAGTCTTAGCCGGACTGAATTCAGGCCTCGCTGCTGGGCTCGGTGGAGCCGCGGTGATGGCGCTGCCCGGTGCTTTTGTCGGTGGTATTTCCGGGGCTATGGTCGCCGAACGAGCCGGTCAATCCGAGTCCTCTGGGGTCGTGGGCGCTGGACTGTGGGGCGCGATTCTAGGCGGTGTGGTGGGTGCTACGGGAGGCGCTCTCCTGGGCTCTCACGTGACGGGGCTCAGCGCTGTGGTAGGACTAGGCGCGGCCGGTTGTATGACGGGGTTTCTCTCAGCAGGTTCCTAGCCGAGCATCTCAGCGGACAGCCAAAACAGGCGTTCTCGCACGGTGTGGGCGGATGTCCAGTCGCGAAAATCCCAGTTTTCTGAGCCCACATCGTCTCCGCAATAGAGCAAGGCTCCGAGTTCGGCGCCTCGGAACTGGGCCACCGCCAAGAGCGATGCGAGCTCCATTTCGACAGTGAGACAGCCCGCTTCCCGGCGTCTGGCGATGCGGCTTGGCGTTTCGCGATAGAGGGCATCGGTGGTCCAGGTGGGACCGATCGTGTGTTCGACTCCCAATTCGCTGAGCTTTTTGCTGAATCGACTCACCAATTCGCTTCTCACCGGGATCCGTTCAGAGGCGGGCCGGTAGTGGTGCGAGAGGCCCTCGTCGCGTAGGGCGCTCTCGACAACGACCAGGTGGCCTAGGGTCTGCTCTTTCACAAGACTCCCCGCTCCGCCGCAAAGAACGAAATTTTGACACCCCAAGGCGATCAGCTCTTCCAAGGTCGCCCCTGCCAAGGGGCCGCCGACACCGGGATAGCAAACGGCCAAGGTCTGCCCTTTAAAGGGCAGAGTGACCACTTCGGTGGCTCCAATCTCTGAGCCTAGACTGAGGTGACGCTCGGCGCCCTCCACGCTGGAGAGTTTCGCGAGCACCTCTTGGAAAAAGCAGAGGACACAGTTTTTGGGGAGTTTCTTCTCCCGGAATCTCAAGCTCGGCTCAATAACCCCGGCCTCTTCGGTGGGCGCGTCCAGGAGTGGACTTTGAAGCCCCGAGAGGGTCGCAGGCCAAACCCACTGGCCTTGGGCATCCCGCGAGAGAACGGCAACAGCCTTGAGCGAGTCTTGGGGGAGGGGCCCGTAGTAGTGAGGGAACTCTTCACCTTTTTGGTAGGAGTCTTCCCACTTGAGTCGGTCCTGAAGGGCCTCGGTTTCCAGTACGAGGATCTTGAGTTCCGAGGCTTTTTGGAACCACTGATTGGCTGTGCGGAGAACTTGATGGGAGGCTGAAAGGTGAACGAAGCCGTCCGTTTCTAAACTCGGCGGGGCGAAGTCGATGTTCAATCCTTGGGCGTTGCTGAGGTGAAAGAGGTATGGCGGGCTTGTCTGCATGGCTTCCTTTTATGCCACAATCGGGTCGTTCATGCAAAACCTGCTAGAGACAGGTCAAAAGAATCAGGTCTGCTAACAACCAGGTATGAGTAAGAATCGTTGTGGCTTAGGATTTCGTGGACGATTCGCAGGCTCACTGGTGTTCCTCCTTTTGACCGTCTCCGGGTGTCGGCCCTTACTGGCGCCCAGTCAAACCCCGATGGCCCCCCCTGGTCAGAACCGTCTTGTTTTTGAGAAGAGCCCCTATCTTCAACAACACGCCGACAACGAAGTCGACTGGTATCCCTGGGGTGAGGAAGCCTTCGCCAAGGCCAAAGCAGAGAACAAACCCGTCTTTTTGTCGATCGGATACTCGACTTGCCATTGGTGCCACGTGATGGAAGAGGAATCGTTTTTGGACCCCACGATAGGCGATTTCTTGAACCAGAACTTCGTTTCCATCAAAGTGGACCGGGAATTGCGTCCCGACGTTGACGCCATCTATATGAGATTCGTTCAACAGCAAACCGGCAGCGGTGGCTGGCCGCTCACTGTCTTCTTGACTCCAGAGGGAGTGCCGTTTTTCGGTGGGACCTATTTCCCCAACCCCCCGCGCTATCAGAAGATTGGATTTCTTCAACTCATAGAGAAGATCCATGAAGCCTGGAATGCGGATAAGAAAGAGTTGGTGGATCACGCCGTTATGCTCTCTGAGCGCTTAGCTCAGGACAGTCAACGAGCGAGCGCCTCGCAGCTGCCCCCCGAGAGCGTCGTTAAGAAGGCCCTGCAGTACTGGTCTGGCCGATTTGACTCCGAGTACGGGGGCTTCTTGCCAGCGCCTAAGTTTCCCAGCCCTCCGGACCTGGAATTCTTGCTGCGCTACGCCGCGACCAAGGGGGACCTCGGAGCCGAGAAGATGGTCTTGAGGACTCTTGAGGCCATCGCTCTGGGAGGTATCCGGGACCACCTTGAGGGAGGGTTTCATCGCTATTCCACCGATGCCGAGTGGCGGGTTC
>CAZVVF010000783.1:0-2995 GCA_964630575.1 uncultured Burkholderiales bacterium
TCAGATCGCCCTCATCGAACTCGATTTTCTGATCCAGATGCAGCGACCCGATGGGTTGTTCTGGGGACGCATCTCGCCCAAGGAGCGCGCTTATGAGTCCGATGTCACAGCCGACAGAGCAGGACCCCAGCGAGTTCGAGAGGGTTCCTCGGCGGCAACGGCTGCGGCCGTTGCGGTTCTCTTTGAAGCCTCTCGCTCGGCCTATCTGCACGAGCACTGGCCGGACAGAGCCAAAGCCTTTAAACACTCCGCCGAGCGAGGTTGGCAAGCCCTGGAAAAGGTCTCCTTCAAAAAGAGCGACCACCACTATGGCGACGTCTTCGAGGATCGAGATGAGCGACTTTGGGCCGCCCTAGAGAGGTCACTCGCGATGGCAGAGAAGCCTCCTGAGTTTGAGGGCGACTCTAACAGCCTTAGGCACTGGGGCTGGTGGCCCGCCTACGAAGGTTACGGTGGTGCCGCCAGAGCGGCCGCCTCCATTGAGAAAAAGGCTCTGGGGCAGACCATGGTTCTCTCCCGAGAGGTCGAGGCCGCCTCCCTAGCGTGGCTCGAAGCCCACCGAGCCAGCGCCTATGGGGTGAGCTTTCCCATCGCCTCCAAGCGGCATCAATCGGCAGGCTGGTTTTTTCCTCTGGACTATTCCTTTGACATGATCGCGCCCAGCCCCTCACAACCGTCCCCGGAAGTCCTTGCAGCGGTGTGCGCCAACTGGGCCTACGAGCGAGGCGTCAACCCGCTCAACCAGGTCTTTTTGACAGGCTACGGAGAGCTCTCCCCTCGCTATCTTCTCCACCAACAAGCCATCAACGATGAATTTGCTCTCGCCCCTGCGGGCCTTCCAGTGGGCTCTATGGTCACCAATATACGCTTTGCCAATGTGCCCGAGAATGTGGAGCGCCCCCCTCTCATACCTGGCCCTGAGGGCAAACCTCTGGACCAGCGATTCTCCGACAGTCCCAATGTGCTTTCTGAGTCCACCGTAGTCAACCAGGCGCGTGGACTCGCCGTCTGTGCCTGGCTTGCCTCCCGAGCTAAAGAGCCTTCGCGTAGCCGAGTTTCACCCGCTCAGCGAGAGCCGCGATGACGCCGCAATTGACAGCGGCAAAGTAAGTCACCGGGCTGATGCGAAAAGCCCATTCCAAAAACCCCACCACGTGAAAGCAACCGAACCCTACAAAGAAGCCTATCAGATAGATCGACTCCACGGTGCGAAATTTGAGCCCGTAGTAGAGTGCCAACAGCCAGAACCGACCAAAGCAAAGAAGATAGAGAAAGAGCCCGGTGTAGCCCATCTCTGCACCGGTGAGTAGGTAGATGTGATGAGCCACTCCGGCTTGCTCTTCATTGGCCATAACAACGATGTGGGCGTTGTACTTTGTCTCTACGGTTAGAACCCGGGAGAAGTTGTTCAAACCAACACCAGCGAAGGGCTTGTCGGCCATCATCAGTCTCGCTGCATGGTTGAACTCGTCCCTGGCCTCCTCACTGGCCTTGGGGGCGTTCTGGAATCTGTCGATAAAGGTGTCTGCGGCCTTGGCGATACCTGCTGTAGCGGCCACAGCAAAGACCAGAGAAACAGCGATGGAGCGCTTCGATCGGTTCCGGATGTTGGCGTAGCCAAGAACCGCTACGATGGCACAGCCAATGAGGATGGCACCGGCTCTGGACTGCGTGGCCACAATGGCAAAGGTGGCTCCAAACGCCCCAAAAAGGGCAACCGCAGATTGCCAACGGGGAACCCTTCGGTCGGTGACCGACCACAGCATCAGAGCCGGGATCATCTGAAAGAGAAAGATGGGGACCGTATTCGAATGGTCGAAAGGACCGTGGATACGGTAGAAACCCTCGAGATACTTCTGCTTGACAGCCAAGAAGAGCATCAGGTATCCGATACCGATCATGCCGTAGGCGACCTGATTGTAGGACAGCTTCATCTTGGGACTGAGCATGTTGTAGACGCACCAGTAGACCAGATAGAGCTTGGCAAACTTCCAAAGGGTAAACAGAGAGACGATCTTTAGCGGGGCGACGATCGTCGAACTGATACAGGCCAAGAAAAAGAGGAACAGAGGCCCCGAATTAAAGGGAAACCAGGTCAGATTTTTGCGTCCCTTTATGATCAGACCGATGACCATCCCCCACACCAAGAGATCGGTGAGATTGACCTCGAACCCTCGATCTGGACCACGGTAGGTCTCCATCGAGTAATAGTTGATGTTGATCATCTCGCCGATAACGGGTGTAAAATAGAGAAAAGAGAGCAACCAAGAACGGAAGCGCTTGATGGTGGTCAAGACAGCCACCATCGGAACGAAGACCAAAGCCCCGGCTGTGAAAATGAGATACTTGATGAAGGCTGATTTCGAAGCTCTCGTAGGAGCCCCTCTCGGTGAGGGGGGGAGCCACCACCGAGATGACGTAACTGATACTGATGTACCGCGCTCCCAAAGCCTCGTCGCAAGCGATGTCCTACCTACCCTACCTGGGCTTAGGTGTGCTCAATGTGGTCTATCTGATCGGATCGTGGTTGCGAGAACTCCAGGACTTCTGGACGAACGCCGGCGGCTATCCTGTCGTGCTGCGGGAGCTTGTTCAGTTCGGCTACTACCCGTTGCTCGGCACGGCGCTGTTCCTTCACCTCGTGCTAGGCGTCTGCCACCGCGGTTATCTACCGGCCTTCTTGAATGTTTTTGTTTCCATCCCCTTGGGGCTCGGTCTCGTGATCGCCTGGAGCAACAACGTCATCAATCTTTGTTGGTCTTATTTTAGAAGCGAATGGCCTCACAAAATACTCCAGACAAAATGTTGTGTTCTCTTTTTCTTATGCATAACAAAGGGACTATTTAAGCCCATAGACATGACGAGTAATTTTAATAAGATCACTTTTAGCTGGTTCACCCTTCTCTAAGAGCGAAACAAGCTCTTGTGGCGTCAACCAATAGTACTCATAAAAATCTTCGGAACTAAAACTCGGCACTTCATTTTGACACATACG
>CAZVVF010000784.1:0-2995 GCA_964630575.1 uncultured Burkholderiales bacterium
ATGCATCTACTAGTGCGCGCACCACTGACAACTGGATCATGATCCGGTCACGGGTGATGCGCTGGGCCGACGCCGGTCCGCCCCCGTCGCCCCCCCCCGATTGGTCAGCTTCCGAAGTTGGGGTGACCGTCCCCAAGGTGGTGTCCTTCTCACGATACCGAAAGCAGAATCGCAGGCCCAGATAAATATTCCCTTCGAAGGGCGTCTGGTGATGACTCTTGAGGAACTCGATGCTGACCAGACCAGGATAAACTTCAAACCTGATCCCAAATAACTTCCATCTTCTTGGCTCTTGGCAGCACGTTTCAAGTACAAATTTGTCTCGGCTTGCCAAAAAAGTTCCTCTTCTGAGCATGACCTCCCATTTCACCATGCGCGACATTCGCATGAAGCAAGAAACCTTCGACGCTCCCACCATCAATCGCTATAGATTGCCCTGTTCGCGAAACCTCATGACGGTGCAGGCCAAGAGGTCCAGCCAAGATCGAGGTGGTGGTGAAAAATCAGGTCGTCTACGAAGTCCGCTCCGAACACCTAGACAGCCCGGGGGCGATCTGTATCGTCGACTCAAGTCCCTTGAACATCTCGGTCCTCAAACAAGAACTCGCAACCCTGCAGTCTCACGTTGCTTTCTTGAGTTAGGTCGAAGGCTTTTTTCGATGAATTCCTTCGAGATTTTACATCTCATCAAGAAAATTAAACGACTTTTCAATAGTGTGGTCGCTATCCTGAGTTCAAGGAAGTAGAGCGGAGGAATCGCAAATGAACATCACGACCACAATAGTTTTGGACCCCCGAGTCATGGAATGCAAACATCCTAATCTTCGCCGCGCGCTTGCCTCCTCCCAGAACTCCTCTGAGCCAAATACCCCGTGGCTCGCATGTCCTCTGGCCTCCTCTCGATCAAGAAGGTCCGAGATGAGCCCAACTCCATGGCAATCGGGCTTCGCGAGACTTGTCTCCGATACGCTCCACACGCTGTTTTATCGATTCTAGGCTCGAGTCGCCCCCTCGGGTGGTCCCCATGTTCGTTGCACTGACAGCCTGAGTTGGGGAGTCTTAAAAAGAGCACCACAGAGCTTGCTGAGCCTGCCTTGGCCCAATTGCGGCCGCTGCACGCGAACCAGTTCGACACCTACACGACTCTGTTGAATCTGGCCATCGTCAACAACGTTCTCGTCAAACCAATGTCCGTTGTCCAGCCAAATCGAGTGAGATGCCTGGTCGATGAGGAAGGGAAGTTCACCGGTATTTTGACCCTAACGGTGTCTTTCCCGATCAGTGGGAGATGTATGATTTGCTAACGGACCCTACCGAGTTTATCAATCTCTTGAATCGTCGAACCGGTCACCTTCGAGTAGGACTCTTCATTCCGGGGTTGAGCCAAGCTGAACTTCAGAATCAGAGACAGTCGATGATTCTGAAGTTGGCGGCTCAAGGAGCTAGACTGCTGAATCCAGCGCTGCTTTAGAGCTCTATAGCTTTACCACCACCGCACTGGGAGCGCCACCGGGCGGGCGATCGTACTTGGAAACGCCGGTGGGGCGCATCCTCTCGTTCCCGCCCTCTTGCCATGCCTGCTTGACCCTCCAATGGGACCATGCCTAAACGAAGTTTTCGTTCCCTCCTACTGCAACGAGGTGGGTATACAGTCCCGTGCGTCGAAGGGGCGTACTCGGAGAGAAAGCAGACCTGTCTGTGCCGTCCGGCCCCGGTGGGTCATATTCTTGGGAGGTTGCTTTGTTTCGTTCAAAACAGATTATAAGAGTTCTTCTTTGGCTCATCCTTGTCCCCATCCTAAGCACGGGATGTGGCAACTCTGACTCCTTCGTCTTTACGACCTCGGAGGGTGTGAGTCTCTCGCGAATCGAGATTCGCCCGGATCAGAGTGCGGTTCCACTGGGCCGAACCGAGCAGTTGTCGGCGACTGCGGTCTTTTCGGATGGCCTCACGGTCGATGTTACAACAAGGGTGCAGTGGGCATCTTTGATGCCGGAGGTCGCGCTCGTTTCAAACAGCGCCGGCAGCGAAGGTCTGGTCTCTACACTTGCCCTCGGAGAAACGACCGTTTCGGCTGAACTCGACGGGGTGCTCGGGACTGCGTCATTGACGGTGACCTCACCCGAGGTGGTGTCGCTGACGGTCAGTCCGGCCGATGCTCTGTCCGGCCCCGGGTCTTCCCGACAGTATCAGGCTACGGGAACCTTCAGTGATGGCTCCACCCAGGATATCACCTCTGAGGTGACATGGAGCACCGCTGATTCTAGCGTGGCCACGATCTCCTCGACGGGCGAGGCTCTCGTGCAAACGACCACCTTTGAAGCCTTCACCACCGTCACCGCAACGGTCAACGGACTGGACGCTGATGCGACCCTGACCATCGGTCGTTTTTTGTATTCGGCCAACCGAACCCCGGGCAACGTGTCTGGATTTCGAGTCAATGTTGATGGGTCGGTCGCAGAGCTGGGGGCCTCGCCCTTTGCCGTAGGGTCCAGCGTTTCATCGGTGGACATTCATCCTTCAGGTCGCTTCCTTTATGTGGCCAACACCAATCTCAGTTCGGATGAAAGACTCAGTGTTTTTGCCATTCAGAATGACGGCGGCTTATCAGAGATTTCAGGCTCACCCTTTGCGACCGGTGGCGGGGCCGAGCACGCCGCTATTCATCCGAGTGGAAAATTTCTATATACGCCCAACAGCTCTAGTGACAATATTTCAGGCTTTTCTATCGATGACAACGGAGCCCTCACAGAGCTTGCCGGTTCTCCCTACCCTGCGGGTGACACGCCGTTTCGTGCCGGTTTCACACCCGACGGAGAGTTTCTTTTTGTTCCGAATTTTAACGGTAGTAACATTTCAGCCTATCAGGTGGGAGCTGATGGAGAACTCAGTTCGGTAGCAGGGTCACCGTTTGGCGTGACTGGCCTTCCGGCCCAGGCCGCTGTGGACCGGACCGGACAGTTTCTGTATGTGTCCGGCAGCTTCTTGGTGTCTG
>CAZVVF010000785.1:0-2992 GCA_964630575.1 uncultured Burkholderiales bacterium
TTTGAGTTGGGCTAGACTCGACTTTCTTCTTTGCTCGAGCTGTGCTGTACTGGAGGCTTTACGGGTTTCGACCCGCTTGAGTGTGGCCTCGGCTGCTGACCGTTCGGCCTTGAGTTCCTCGAGTCGTTTGCGCGAGAGAAGACCTTCGGTCTTGGAGGATTCCACCTGTTCGAGGGTGCGGTTGAGGGCTTCCATTCGGCGCTTGGCGGAGCGCTTCTCCAGTTCCCACTTCTTGCCGGCGTTCTGGGCCAGGAAAAGGTCCTCTTCGGCCTGTCCGGCTGCCGACTTGGCCACCAGCCAGGTTGTCAGGATAGAATTCCGGTCCGCTTTGGGAAAGGAGGCTGCGGTCAGGGGTTTGTGACTGGACCCCTCTCCAAAGGCGAGGTAGCGCCCTTGGGCGTCACGCATTTTGACGTCCACGTGGTCGGCGGCAATTCGGCCGATGGTCTGGCCGGCTACCACAGCTTGGCCCACAGAGACCAAAGGCGAGATGTGTCCGTAGGTGATCTCCGTGCCGTCGGGAGTGGCCACGGTCACCCCGTACTCGGAGGAGGTCCAGGGGATCACTGCGGTGACGACGCCGGTCCATCCGTTGCTCACCTCGGTACCGTAGGGTAGGGCGATGTCGTAGCCCAGGTGCAGACCGGCGTTTCGCCGGTACTTGGAAACCGTTCGCCAGTCGTAAAAGGTGCTGGAGATCCAAGCTTGGCTCCAGTTGCGCCTCTGCAGAGAGAGAAGGTGGCCGAGTGGATCTTTTTGACTGTTCGGGAAAAGAGCCTTGGGGAGCGACGCTGGGCCGTAGAGACTGGTCAGTCGTTCAACAACGGCAGGGACCGCTGTTGGGCCAGGGGTCTGCGCTTGAGTTCCCATGCTCGTGAGTAAGAATAGTCCGCAGATTGCGGCGGATTTCGCAGAAAATGCTCTCATTACAGTGTTTATTCCTGGTTCGGGACCGGTCCAAACGATAAGGTCCGCGGTCTGTCTATTTTAACTCGTTTAACAAAGGCTTTCGCGAGGAGGTTTCCCCTACCTTGCCTAGAACGGCTGCCACGGGTAAATAAAAGGAGACATTTATACTTCATGATTCGTAATACACTGGTTCCCATGGTTGTAGAGCAGACCGCACGAGGCGAGCGGGCCTATGACATCTATTCCCGTCTTCTCAAGAACCGGATCATCTTCGTTGGAGATCCGATTGAGGACTCTGTGGCCAACCTGGTCATCGCTCAGCTTCTCTATTTGGAGCAGGAAGACCCTGACAAGGATATCGACCTTTATATCAACTCTCCAGGGGGTTCTGTGACAGCCGGTCTGGCTATGTACGACTGCATGCAGTTGGTGAAGCCCGATGTGAGTTGTATCTGTATGGGTATGGCGGCTTCGGCTGCGGCTGTCTTGTTGGCCGGTGGTGCGGCAGGCAAGCGATACGCTCTGCCCTACAGCCGTATCATGATTCACCAACCTTGGATCCGAGGAATCGGAGGGCAAGCGACGGATATCGACATCCACGCGAAGCAGATCCTCAAGACTCGCGAAACCCTGAATCAGATTTTGGCCGATCACTGTAATCAGACTCTTGAAAAGGTCCAGGGCGACACTGAGCGCGACTACTATATGTCGGGCGCCGAAGCCAAAGAGTACGGAATTATCGACGAAGTGATCACGAGCGAGTCTCGATAGGTGGCTGAAACGTCGAGCTCACCTGAACGCACGAGCGTAGGGGGTCCGTTTCTTGACGCTTGTCAGGGGAGGACCCCTTCCCATATTCCGGTTTGGCTGATGCGCCAGGCTGGTCGATATATGTCGGAGTACCGTGAATTGCGTTCGCGGGTCTCCTTCATGGAACTGTGTCACACTCCCGAGTTGGCCTGTGAAGTCACGATTCACGCCGCCCGGGTGCTAGACACTGACGCCGCTATTCTCTTTGCGGATATTCTTCTGATACTCGAGCTCTTCGGAACGAAGGTCAGTTTGGTCGGAGGCAAGGGGCCTCAGGTTGAGCCGGCGCTGCGGGACCCCTCGCAGGTTGCCCTTTTACCCGAGCCCGATCTGGAAGGACTCTCCACCGTCTACGAGGCTGTTCGCCTCATTCGGAAGGAGTTGCCAGCCGACCGGGCGCTGATCGGTTTTGCCGGTGCTCCCTTCACGGTCGCCTCCTATCTCATAGAGGGTGGTCCCTCGAAGAATTTCGAGAACACCAAGAAGATGATGTTTGGCGCGCCAGAGCAGTTCGCTCTTCTGTTGGAGAAGATCGGACGGGCGACCGGTGAGTATCTTCGTCGTCAAGTGGAGGCTGGTGCCGATGCGGTTCAACTCTTTGATAGTTGGGTCGGCAACATCTCGGAGGCGGATTATCGTCGTTTCGCCCTGCCGGCCAGTCGCCTCGCTTTGGCGGCGGTTCCGGACCACATCCCCAAGATTCATTTTGGCAAAGGGACAGGTCATCTCTTGTCCGCCATGCGAGATGCTGGTGCTTCCGTGATGGGTGTCGATGAGATGACGAACCTGGGTTGGGCCAGGGAACAGCTCGGCTCGACTCCGGTTCAGGGGAACCTCGATCCCATTCTGCTGCTTTGTGATCGCGAGACCATTAAACGGCACACGCTGCCGATTCTGGAGCAGGGCGGTCGCTCAGGCTACATCTTTAATTTGGGGCACGGGATCGTACCGAGCACTCCTGTGGACAATGTTCGCTACTTGGTAGACCTGGTTCATGAGGTGACATCTCGATGAAGCTGGCTATCATCGGCGGCGGGGTAACCGGATTGGCCGCGGCCTGGCAAGCTCACTTTGAAGGTCTGGATTTTACTCTCTTTGAAGCGACGGGGCGGCTGGGTGGAATTCTGCAGACGGAGTATCCCGAAGAGGGCGTCGTCGCAGAGGGCGGAGCCGAGTCTTGCTTGCGCAGCAAGCCTGAGTTTCTCGAACTGTGCCAGGAGCTCGGTCTGCAGGATGAGATCATCTCGACTCTCCCGGACAACTCTGGTGCCTT
>CAZVVF010000786.1:0-2987 GCA_964630575.1 uncultured Burkholderiales bacterium
GGCTTTGGTCGACGCCGTGCTGACCAATAAGTCGACGCCGCGCTGACCAGAGCGCGCGACTCGGGTCAAAAGGGAGAGAAATAGACGGGCTCGCTCAACTCCAGGGAAACCGTCGATAACCAGCCGGTGTTGCAAGTCTATAGTCGAGACAGCATGAGCTTTGTCGCCAACTTTCGAGCGCTGCCTTGAATCGTGTCGCTCGTGACGTTGCTCGAAAAGACTTCAGAAAGCGTATTTCCGAAGTATGCCCGCAAATCTCAAAACCATGAGACGGGCCCTCAATATTAGGGTCTAGCGGTACAGTTTGAAAAGGTAGGTCTGCTGTTTGACATCCTGGACAACATCCGCCAAAGCTTCGGTCCTCTCATCTAGTTCTTTCTCTGTTTTGGGTTCACTCCTCATGAGTTCCTGGGAAAAATCTACCGTTCTTTGCGCATATCGTATCCTGGCCTGCGTCAAGGGCTCCAAGAGGTACGGAGGTTCCATGACTTCAAGTGCGGCGAGGTTTTTCTCTTGAACTTGTCGGAGACTCCAAAGACTGCGACCAACTTGATACTTACTATCTAACAAGGTCAACATGCCCCTTGCAACACTTCTATGATGGGCATCGAAATATTCGCTTCCCGTCATGTATTTGGCATCTCCTGTGTATCGTTGAAGCAGTGCTTTGCGATGCTCGGCTTGCTTCGACAGGTGAGCCTCTCGGTCTCTGTTTAGCTTAACCCAAGAGTCGTTGAACTTGTCGACTTCCGCACTCGACAACAGGGCGCCAGTTTTACAGACCTCTAAAACGTGTTGGTGTCGTAACCGGAGCAGCTTTAGAACCGTTGCGTAGCTTTCCAAGTCGGACTTGTAGAGAGCTTTCAACTCCTCGGGGATCTTTAACGCTCGGACCGCAACCGCGTGAGCCTCGAGTTGCTTTATTCGCGCACCGAGTAAGTCGGCGCGTCGGCGAAGATCAGGAATATTGGATGGCTTGAACTGCGCGGGCAAAAGTACGTTCGTCAAGAGGTCTTGAGACCACTCAGCGCTCTCAGCGACTTTTACACTGAATTGGTCCAATGCTCTCAGTGGTACCAGGACGCCCTTCTCGGCATAGACCAGTGGGGCTGAAGAGACCTGATTTCTTTGGTTTGCCTCTCTGATAATCTTGGCTCGGCTGGCTTCATATTCTTTTGCTCTCGTAGTGTCGCGGTGCGATCTGTAAGCCAAAATACCAAGAAAACAAAGCAAGAGTCCCAAAAGGGCAGGCCTGATGATCTTGATTCTATTCTTGTCGTCCTTCATGGGCTCTGCCTACCTCGTTAGAATGGTAGTTCGTGGGGAACTTCCGGGTAGACCTCCTATTCGCCGAAAGTAATTAACACCAGGGGATCGGCCGCCAACAAGAAAGCTTGAAACATGAACTTTGCAGTCGATGCAGGTGAAGACTACAGAGAATACACGCGGTCTAATCCAGGGCATCCTTTCACTCGCAATATCTTTGGCAATCTGACCGTGATCCTCATCCTGGCCGTAGCCCTCGTCTGTTTACCCTTATTTTGGCCGTTATCGGCGACTCTGATATGCGGAGTCCTGCTGACCTTACCTTACATGGATTTTTCTCCGGAACAAGACTCAGTTCTAAGACTCGACAAAAGCCAGAGCCTTTTGACTGTGACACAGAAGCGACCAGGGAAACCCGACAAAGTCACCCATCGCGTGAGTCTCAACCGTATCCTGGGGGTGGCTACCAGTAGTCACATCACCGAACGCTCGAGGGGAGCTGATAGAGGTTCCAGGACCTGCTATATTTACGGACCGGTTTTCTTGTACGAAGACGGAACGGTAATCAGCACTCTGGGTTTCGAATATGGCAAGGAAGTAAAAGGTTTATCGAATCAATTAGCTGGCTGTCTGGACGCAGTTAATCGGGAAGTGGAGGAGATCGCTCGCTTCCTTGGCGTCGAGAGCGTCTCCGTAAATGAGGGACAAACGGTAAGAGCGGTCAGCGTAGTAAAGAATGGCGTGAAAGCCTACGAGTTTCGGCCCACCAGTACCCGCTTAGGATCCAGACTGAATTTGTTGTCCTATCGTGTGTACTTTCACGTGATCTCTACGATGTTGCTCTTCGGACTTTTCGGGACCATCGACATGAAACTCAACCATGAAACAAAGAAGGAAGCCATCGCGAGACTCCAGACCGAAAACAGTGTTCAGCCACCCCAAGCACCCGTTGACAACTCTCCTTCGGGAATTATTCGTCGCGGTCGTTACTCCGAAGTGCTCGAGCTCACACAATCCAAAGACTTCGACCTTAACGCCACTCTTGATGGCAAACTGACTCCCTTGCAGTTGGTGTGCACCGAAGACCTGAATCCGGAAACAGCGTGGCTCTTGTTGCGCCGGGGAGCCAACCTTGAGTCGAAAGATGGGGACGGTAAAACACCCGGTGATTATTTGCTTGAGTTGTACTTGGAGAAAGACGGTCAGATCGGCGAAAACCAATGCCTTACCCTGGCGCTGCTCGTCGAGCACGGATACAAAGTCCCGCTGAAGACCAATGAATTGGGGATGACTCCTATCCATCTTTTTGCCAGGGACTCGAAAATGGATTCTACGGTTGAGGCCATGGTAGAGGTTCAGGGTGCGGACATCAATACGCCTGACAGCTACGGTTGGACGCCGCTACATCACGCCATGGAAGCTAGAAGCAAAGATCTTAAACTCGCCTTCATTCGACTCGTCAAACTTGGCGCGAAACCTAGCTTGAAGAGTACCAAAGATAGCGGACCGGCTTTGCAGAGGAAAGAGAGTAAGCCCTTTCAAAAGTTTAAAATTCCCGCCAAATCGACAGCCCTGGAATTGGTCCAACGCAGTACCAGCCCCGAGAAAGACCTTGTGATTCAAAGGTTCAAAGCAACCCTCTAAAATTGCCCCTTACCCGCAGTCACTCTTCAAGGGCACGTGTCAGCCCGCCGTGACGTGCCATCAGTTTACGATAGCGT
>CAZVVF010000787.1:0-2985 GCA_964630575.1 uncultured Burkholderiales bacterium
GTTTTACGAATGGCTGTGGGTCCACGGGGCCGAGGGGGCTTACCGAGAGGCGTTCTCGGCGGTGATGCAGCGCCTGCGTGAAAGAAAAGTGTCGCTGTCATCGGCCGATCTGATCGCCTGTGAGAGCATGGCCCGAGGACTCCAGCGCCTCCGCAACCACCGAGTGCCAACCCGCACAGACCTGCTCGACGGTGTGACCGCGAGCCTCATCAAAAACGGCCTCGACCACCGCTTGCCCTGGTTGGACCGGGGAAAACTCGACCCAGGAACAGACCCCATCATCGTGGAGATGCTCTCGACCTTGAGCGGTGACCGAGAGGGGCGATTGGCAGCGGAGACTCCGCTGCCCCCGTTGGTTGAATCTGCGAGCCGAGAGCTCCGAGAGCACGACCTTTGGCCCGAACGGACAGAACGGACTGTCGAGGTCGAGGTGGGTAGCGAGAGAAGCCATATCTTGCATCGTCTGCAACTCATTGGGGTCCCGGGTTTTCAGTGTCGCTCGGAAGAACTGGGTCAGGAGGCTTGGTCTATCAGCCGCTCGCAGGACTTCGAGTCGGCTGTGACCGAGGCTGGGGCCTTCGGTCCCACCCTAGAAGAGGCAGCCTTGGCCCGAGTGAAAGAGAGCGTCCAACACTCGACGGGTTTCTCTGTCGAGTTGGCCGGACTGCTCACTCGCATCTATCGTGCTGGCCTCAGCGATTTGACCAGCCAGATTCAGGAACTTTTGGCCGAGAGAGTGACCCAGGAGACCAGCCTTGAAAGCTTGGGCGCTGCAGCCTCACGAGTGTTGACGCTGTGGCGCTCCTTTCAGGCGAGTGCCCTGAAGGCTCTCTTGGAGCAGTCCTGTAGACGCTCACTCTGGTTGCTGGAACTCGTCAGCGGACCCCAGGAGGGGGCAAAGCCTAGCGAATTAAAGGCTCTCGTGGTGTTGCGCGACTGCTATCGATCGCTCGACTTCGAGGCCCAGCCACTCTTGGACCTGATGAAGCGGCGAGCCGAAGACCCTTCGGCTCCACCGGCTTACCGAGGGGCAGCGCTCGGCTTTCAATGGGTCTTTCAACCCTCAGATTCTCTTTTGCCGTGGTCTGTAGAGAGGGTTCAACACAGTTCTCACCCGGCCCGTCTGGGAGACTTCCTGGCGGGACTTTTTGCCGTGGCTCGCGAGAGAGTGGTGGGGACTCGTGACCTGACCAGAGCCATTGACGAGGTCGTCGCAGGCTACACCGAACACGATTTTCTGGTTGCTCTCCCGGCGTTGAGGTTGGCTTTTAGCTATTTCCCACCGCGGGAACGGGAGTCCATCGCGGCCACTCTTTTGCGAGAGCAGGGTGTTGCTGAGGGGCAAGCCTGGACTTTGCTGCGCGACCCAGGGGACCCGACGCTCATCGCTCAACACCGCGCCCTGGAGAGCAGCCTCGACAAATTTTTGGAAAGGCGCGGTCTTCTGTGAGCGACTTGGAGCGCTGGAAGCTCATTCTGGGCGAGCCGAGCCAGGGAGTACTCGGCCGGTGTGAGGGCAGTCAACAGGAGATGGAGTCGGCCTTGAGCTGGCTTTACGACCGAGATGAGAGTCTTCAGGAGCGAGGGATCTATACCCGAGGAGGAGGCAGTGGTGAGTCTAGCCTTTCCACTGTGGCTTGGATTGAGAAGGTTCACGAACTCTTCTCGAAGGAGACGATCGAGCGCCTGGAGCAAGACGCTGTCGAGGTCTTCGAGATCGACGATCTGGTGACCAACCCTGAGGTTCTGCAGCGAGTGGAGCCCAACCAGACCCTGCTGAAGGCGGTTTTGAAGAGCAAGCACTTGATGAATCAGCGAGTCTTAGAACTGGCTCGGCAACTGGTTCGCCGAGTCGTCGAAGACCTGCTGCAGGCTTTGCGATCGGATTTTCAGCGCTGCTTCTCAGGCGCTCTGGACCGGCGCCGGTCCAGTCCCGTGAAGTCTGCCCGCAATTTTGATTTCCAGCGCACGCTGAGAGAGAATCTCAAGAACTTCGACGGTCGGAAGCTGGTGATAGAGCGGGCCTATTTTCACTCCCGGGTTCGTCGCCAGGTGGAGGATTGGCAAGTGATTCTCTTGGTTGACCAATCGGCGAGTATGCTGGATTCGGTGATTCACGCGGCCCTCACGGCCTCGTGTTTGTGGGCCCTGCCGGGGATCCGAACTCATCTCTGCATTTTTGACACTCGAGTGGTCGATCTCAGCGAACAGTGCTCAGACCCGGTGGAGACCCTCATGAAGACTCAGCTCGGCGGGGGGACCGATATCGCTCGTGCCGTGGCCTACGGTGCTGGCTTGATAGCCTCTCCCAAGCGTGCCGTGGTGATGCTCATCACAGATTTCTTTGAAGGTGGCAGTCCGGCTCATCTGGTCCAAGAGGTTGGACGACTCTGCGCTGGTGGAACCGCCGTATTGGGTTTGGCGGCCTTGGATCGACAAGTCGCACCAAACTATGATCGGAGCGTCGCCCGGCGATTGGTTGAGGTGGGCGCTCAGGTGGGAGCTATGACCCCAGGTGAGTTGGCCTCATGGCTTGCGGAGAAGTTGCGTTGAGTCGTCGCGAGGACCTCTTGAGCTTAGGCGAGGCCGAGCTGGTGGCCTTGGCCAATCGTGGACTCTACAAGCGAGCAGTGAAGGATCTGGAGCGCGGGGACTTTCGGACGGAAGTGGCCGATGACGGAACGGTGAGGTTGTTGCAAGGAGAGGTTTCGACGGTTTTGAGGCCTGGTCGTTCCCTGCTGGAAGCCGATTGCAGTTGTGCTGCGAGTGGTTTTTGCCGCCATAGGATTTTGGCGGTGTTGGCCTATCGGGCGACGACCGAGGAACAGGTCACGGAGGTATCTTGGTCACCAGGGGATTTTAGCGATGAAGAGCTCCAGCGTTGGGTGGGGAGGACGGTCTGGAGGCGAGCTGGTCGAATACGTTCTCAAGGTCTTTCCATAAAATTGACACGAGGAACAAAGCCTGCGGCCTTTTTGCCCACTT
>CAZVVF010000788.1:0-2985 GCA_964630575.1 uncultured Burkholderiales bacterium
TTCCGGTGTAACTTTGCAGAAGGGTCTTTACAGCCTTGGTGGCCGCCCAACTCTTTGCTTGCTCTTGCCTTGGAACTTTCAGGATAGTTTTCTTCCCTCTGCGACCACAAGGATTTCTACCCCCTCGACCTACCAGGCTTTCTGACTTGGAGTCTTCCCATCGGGTACACTGGCGCAGCCTAAGGACTCCGCCTTAGGATTTTTTCAGAAGACCCGCTCCGAGCCCTAAACAGGCTATACCTAAGGCACCCGGAAGCCCGAAACTGCAGCCTAAGCCGAAAGCCAAGCCTAGTCCTGCCCCAGCAGATGTAGCCATCCATTTGGCCTGGCTCAATCGCTTGTCTGCTAGTTCATAGCTTCCTGGGATTGAGGTGTCGTAGCCTTCGATTCCAGCCATACTGCTAGCCATCAATCCCGCGGTGCCAAAGCCAGCTGCTGCTATTCCGGAAATGGCCAACCCAGTGGATACTGACAAAGAGGGCAGACCAGAGATGCTGGCCGCGGCGGCGCTTATGAGAGCTGGCACTCCTGCACACGCTGCCCCTATGAGACCTGCCTCTAAACGCTTGGAGGCGGGGAGTCTCTCGGGCACTATCTTGCGCTCGGCCTCAAGACCGAGTACATCATGCACTCCCTGGTAGTAACCCGCTGACACGGCAAAAGGATAGTCAGCACCATCCTTTCGGGCTCGAAAGTGGTTTGCCCCTACGGTAGCTGAAGAGCTATCATATCCTCGCCCGAATCCTTGGTAGTAGTCGTGGGTTGACACCGGAGCCGCCTCGCGCAGGGACTCCATTAAACCCAGCATTCGTTCTCGGCACTGCTCCACGTTTCCCTCACTGTCGCCTTGCAGTCCCTTTATTTTCGAGAGGTCCTCTACAAAAAACAGGTCGTGGAAGTTTCTGGCCTCTTTGTACTCGTCCCATTTTTCGCAGAAGATATCGTTATTGAGGTTGCCGGGATTAGCTCGAACGACCACAACACCGGGATCGGACATCTTGGCGTTGGTCTTTTGAAGCACGTCAACTGTCGCCAGTTCTGTCTTGTGACCTTCACGAGACTTCACCGTAAGACTACCACTTCGTTTCCTAGACAGTCCGTAGTCACTCTCTAGCATTTTTTCCATTCGCTCTGTGGGAGCCATCCAAGTACCGTGTTGAGCCCAACCGCTCAACAAATGGTGCAAAGGTTCGCCGGAGTGCTTGGCCATGGTCAGGAGCGTCTTCTCCTTGTGAGGAATGGACTGCAGAGCCGCTCGATCCACTGGTCCATTCAAGAGGGCCTTTCCGAAGCTTTCAATTTTCTTCTCGGCTCTCGAGGTACCGGTAGACTGGGGAGCCGTTCTTGAGCGATGCCTTGCGATTTGTGTGCTTTGGATTCTCATAGGCCCAAGGTAGCGAGAAGAGCTGAAAGGCCAGTAGTCAATGAGTCACAACTTAGTCACGGTCTCGTCACTCAGGCAGAGGAGTGAGTCTTTCTGGGGCTCTTACGCGCAGCCGCCATCCTCTCGAAAGCGAATGTTCCAACTCGTAATGAAAGACTTGCTGGGGAAGCTCGAGCGTGACCTCGGCTGATTCCCCATCCAGTCTAGGTCGTCGGAACCGAATGGCGTCTTCGGCCTCATCATCAACGACCCGCACCTCACCTATACATTCAAGCGTACTAGGAAGTGCCCAACGATCGAGTCTCCACTGATTCGGTCCATCGGCATCGGTGAATCGAAACACCGGAAGTTGATGGACCGAACTGGTTTCTCTGAGGACAATCTCTAAGACACTGAGCTCTGCAGAGTTGAGGCAGCGGATTCGTCTAGGCACGAATCTGTGTTCTGGAATGTCGGAAGAAGTCCTGACTCTCTTGCAAAAGTTGGACTATTATGGCTCTTCGCGAGATGTCTAAAACTAGTCTTGAGGACCAGGTGTACATCAAGGTCCCCGCAATCTCGTTGACCGGGCGGAGTATCTTCTTCTCATCGCCCTCTTTCCAACTGCTGCTCAAGAGTCGTTCGAGCGGGACGGATAAAGAAATAGGAGGCAGATAAAATCTGCCTCCTATTTCTTTGACCGCTCTTGAAACGGATCAGAGATTGACGAGGATTGCGGTGCTGTCAGTACCGCTCGAAGACGGATTCCCCCCTTCGTCTATAGTAGCTGTGATGCTAAGGTTGGTGGACAGGCCAGTCTCATTGGTAACTTCCAGCGTCCCAAGCGTATCCGGACTCGTGCTGAACACTACTCCCGTCGGAGCCGCGTTGGTGTCCGTGTCGATCACGCTCCAAGTCACTCTGGACGTCAAGTCTTGCACGGTTTGATCAGAGTAAAAGCCCAAGGCAATGAACTGCTGAGAAACCTTCTCTCCACTCCCCGTACTCGTTAAGTCGAAGGCATAGTTTCGTGGTGTGATCTGAAGCTGTTTGAGAGTCACTTGGGTGGTGTTAGCCATGGCGAAAGGAACGCTGCCACTGATTACCGCCGGGAATGCCGTACCCGTTGCCGCACCGTTAGGGTCATAGCCTAGAGTGAAGTAGTTAATTGTTGTAGTGCTGGTCGAATTGAAGTGGTTAATGATCTGCCCAAAGGTGTCCGCGAAATTGCTGACGGTAGAGCCAGCAAGGTCTATGGTCTGGAAGTAGACCGGGGGCAACTCCGATACGTTTTCGTAAGATGTCGATGAACTGGGGGCCGTACGAGCATAAGTCGTTTTATACGTTTGCTGTCCCAGTTGATATCCGTCGGTGTCTCCCGTAAAAATCTGATAGCTTCCGGTTAACTCAACAACCAAGTCCGGGACGTTCACACTTGAAAAACCGAGGAACGACCCCACCGACGGCAATTCGGAATCGATCGGACTACCTTCAAAGCCGCCGGGCCAAGTGCCCGGACTTCCCTGAAACTCCTCCATATTCGGGCCAAAGGTGATGTCGAGCGTGGGCTGAGTTCCGAGGGTCCTGACGTAAAAGTAGTAAGAGCCTTGACTGAGACCCTG
>CAZVVF010000789.1:0-2983 GCA_964630575.1 uncultured Burkholderiales bacterium
GTTGACGGCTTTGGCAAAGCTGAAGGACAGATTGCCCACAGTCGCTGGAGTGCCTGGGTTAGCAGTTCCGGTGGCAACGAATTCTTCGCTGTGACCGCAGCCGATGGCTAGGATGGACACCAAACTGACCGCCAACAGGGTCAGTAGGGTGCTCTTTGAAGTCAAGTGTTTCAAGTTGGTATTCTCCCCTGAGTATTGTAGAGGGTCTGGTCAGAGAGCCTCTGGCCGCAGATCTTGGGAAAATTGCGGCAACACTCCTTCTTTCTGAACGGAATTCTGAAATTAAATCAACGATTTGGGGCGTCTCGGTTAGCCATGGACGCGGCAAAGGCTCTGGCATTTTCGAAGAAGGCACCCACACGCCCGCTCTGGAGGGCTTCGTAGGACCTTTGGTATCCCTCACTAAAATCGTCCGTTTCACCCACCAGCCACAGGCTTGCTGCGCAGTTCATGGCAACGGCTCTGGCCAGTTCTGGCGCCTCGCCGGCAAACAGGCGTTGGCTGATACGCGCGTTGTCGACGGCCGTGCCTCCAGCGAGAGACTCCAGCGGTACAGGTGAGGCTCCGAAAAGCTTGGGGGTCCACTCCATTTCCTCGAGAGTCTCTCCCTGGCAGAGGCTGACCCAACTCGTCCCGTTGGGGGAGAGCTCGTCAAGACCGCCCTCGCCGTGTACGACCAGGCACCGCTGGAGCCCGAGTTTGGCCGCCGCCCGTGCCATGGGGGTAACGATGTCGCGGCTGAAGACGCCAATGAGTTGGTGGGTCGCTCCGGCCGGGTTGACCAGAGGTCCAAGCATATTGAAGAGCGTTCGCACACCCAGGGACCGGCGCAAGGAAGCAAGGTTCCTGAGCGCCGGGTGAAAGTGAGGCGCGAAGAGAAAGCCGAACCCCGTCTCGCGAACGCACTGGGCGACATCGTCGCTGCTGTTGAGCAGAGGGTAGTCCATTGCCTCCAGTAGGTCGGCGCTTCCGCAGGCCGAGGAGACAGAGCGATTTCCGTGCTTGACGACTTTGACCCCTAAGGTCGCGGCTACCAGCCCGGTGAGTGTTGAAATGTTGATGAGGTGAGCGCCATCCCCGCCGGTGCCACAGGTGTCGAGGAGGGACTCACCGGCGTCGGCCAGAGGTACATGTATCTGGTGCGAGCGAAGGGAAAGGGCCGCGCCGACGATCTCCTCCACGGTCTCCCCGCGGGTTTTGAGCGAGCAGAGCAACGAGCCGGCTAGTAGTTCGCAAGGGTGCGAGGAGAGGTCGACCTCCATGAGCAGATTCACGACTTCGGTCATCGTCTGCTGATCGAGAGTCTCTCCGTAGGTGACTTGAGCGACGGCGTTTCTGAGCAGGGAGTCGGGATTAGTTGATTTCATGGCGAGGCGTTCGGGGGGGGAGTAGGATCGAACCTTCTGAAAGCGGGCTCTCTAGTTCAACAGTTCGGTCAAGTAGTCGAACATACCGGGATCGGCGGCCCGCAGCCGTTCGCGGTGTTGAGGGCTGAAGTAGGCCTCCACGGATTCGGCAAAGTACTCGGCAGGCTTGGTCGATGCGTATTCGCTGATGAAGGCTTTTCGAGTGCTCTCGAAGCGATACCAGAGTTCGACACCCAGGGGGAACTTGCGCTTTCTTTTGGTCGACCAAACATCTTCGTATGCGTGAGCGAATTCGTGCCGGATCACAGAGCGTCCGCTTCGGCGGCTTTCGTTGAGGAGCTCTTCGCCGAGTACAATGACGCGACGCTTGGCTGAGTAGGCTCCCCGTACGGTGGACCAATCCCGTCCGTCGTGGGTCTTCTCGCCCTGTCCAAAGAGATAGAGGTCGTTGAGTTTGATGGACGAGATGGGTTCCCCGGCGGGGACCACGATGATGCGCGTGCCAAAGCGCTTGACGTCCGAGACGACTTCGCTCCCAAAGACCTCGAGGTCTTTGGCGACCTTTTTGGCCGACCGCTTGCTGGGGCAGATGGCGACCATGGCCATGGCTATTCTTCCTGGGCGGGAGAGTCGTAGGAAGTCGTCCTCTTCTTCCTGGGCCGATGGTGGTCGTTTGCTGGCGGCCGGTCTGATGGCGTTGGGGTTGTGGTTTGAGAGTTGAATGACCGGAGGTATGAAGGGCTTGGCGACTTCTGCTGCCGGGATCACCACCGGAGCCTTGACCTGGTGCTCGTCGATCTGATCGAGGAGCTCAAGAAAGGCCTCTTCACTGTCATCTTGGTGACGACCCCGGCCTCGCTTCTTCTTTTTCTTCTTCTTGAACTTTTTGAGCAAGTCCATGGCCTCTTCGGAGAGCTCTAGCTCGTCCTGAGTGAGCAGGGCCAGGAGTTCTTCGACGTCTAGGTCTTCGAGCTCGAGTTCATACTTGCTTTTGAGGTCTTTGAGGACATGCGGCGCCACGCTCGGCGTAAACCGCTGAGTGACACTCAGGTGCTTAGCGTCGTAGCGGCCTAGGTTCGGTCCATTGATACTGTTAGATGCCACGCCTGTATTATACCCGCCCCTCTAGCAAAAATACAACGAGTAGAGAGATTCCCTTTGGACAGAAGGATCGTTGAAAATAATCAGTAACAAAATTGAAACATTTTCTTTGAAGGTAGAGTTGTTCATGAACAAGACTGTCCCCAATCTCATTCCCTTCCCCCATAAGCCTAGAAGGACAGAGCAAACTGGTCTGACTCAAAAGGGCTTTCCGGCGAGGTGGCTCGGTCTCGTTTTGATGACGACTGTAGGGGCGGCTTGGGCGATCAATCCCACGGCGGAGGACTCTTATCGGTCGAGCGCCGCCGAGCGCGAGCCCATTCAGTCTATTGTTTATGAAGGGGAGCCTCAGGTCTTGGCTCAGTTGATGGGGGCCACGGTCGGCCTTGAGCACACCCCCTCGGCTGTTTTGGGGGCTTTGACGGGGAAGGCTCTTCCTGAGCGGCGAGTGGTTGTGGCGAAGACAGCGGTCGCGGAGGACTCTTCGGTGTCAGAGGCCCAGATCAACAGGATCG
>CAZVVF010000790.1:0-1760 GCA_964630575.1 uncultured Burkholderiales bacterium
CAGAGCGGGCCGCGGCAATCTTCGGCGAGGATGCCAAACCGGATTGGCGCTACAGTTTGACCGACGAGTGGATGAGTCGCATTGAGGCCTGCGACCCGGAGATCGCTCAACAGACAAACCAGAACTTTCAGAAGGCCCTGGAGGGCGAGTTGGAGTTCTTCGATGCCAGCTATCCCTATCTTCGTCCCGCAGACGGTAAGGTGGCTTGGATCCACGCCGTTGGGCACGTGGCCTGCGACGACACGGGAAAGCCGACGGACATGTACGGAGTGGCTCAAGACATCACCCAGCAGAGGTTGGCTGAAGAGCGGATCAGAGCCAGCGAAAAGCAGATGCGGTTTATGCTGGAATCGAGTCCGGTCGCAGTTCGAGTCACCCGAACCGAGACCTTGGAGATGGTGTTTGCCAATCAGTCCTATGCTGACCTCATCGGCGGTGACCTCGACGAGTTGATCGGGAGCCACATCCCGCAATCCTATCAACACGTGAGTGACTTCGAGTCGCTTCGCGAGCGCATCTTGGCCGGTGAGAACATTCTGAATCTGTCGGTCGGTCTAAAGACTCTGTCCGGCGACAATATCTGGGTCCTGGCTTCCTTTGTCCACGTGAACTACGGCGATGAGCCGTGCGTTCTGTCCTGGTTCTTCGATGTGACGGAACTGCGCAGTGCCAAGGAGTTGGCCGAGGAAGCCACCAAGATGAAGTCCGATTTCCTGGCCAACATGAGTCACGAGATTCGCACGCCCATGAACGCTATCATTGGGCTTTCCCACCTCGCCTTGAAGACAGACTTGACCCCTGCTCAACGCAACTACGTCAAGAAGATTCAACAGTCCGGGCAGCACCTCTTGGGAATCATCAACGATATTCTCGACTTCTCGAAGATCGAGGCTGGTAAGTTGACCATAGAGAACTCGGACTTTGAGATCGATAAGGTGTTGGACAACCTGGCCAACCTTATCGCTGAAAAAGCCCACAACAAGGGTCTGGAACTGATCTTCGACATCAGCCCGGCGCTACCCAAGTTTCTCTGCGGGGACTCGCTGCGTTTGGGGCAGATCCTGATCAACTACTCCAACAACGCGGTCAAGTTCACCGAAAAGGGAGAGATCGTGATCAGCGCCCAGGTGCTCGAGGACGACGACAATGAGGTCTTGGTGAAGTTCAACGTGAAAGACACCGGGGTCGGCCTCACCAAGGAGCAACAGGGACGACTCTTCCAGTCCTTCTCTCAGGCCGACACGTCGACCAGTCGAAAGTACGGTGGGACGGGTCTCGGGCTGGCGATTTCCAAGCAGTTGGCAAACCTTATGGGCGGTGACGTTGGTTTGGAGAGTGAGCCCGGGAAAGGGAGTAACTTCTGGTTCACCGCCCGCTTGCTCCGCTCCAAGGAGCAGGCTCCAGCCCGCAAGCTGGCACCCGATTTGCGGGGCCGCCGAGTGCTTGTTGTCGACGACCACGAGCTGGCTAGAAACGTCCTCGACGATCTGCTCTCGGGCATGAGCCTGGATGTCGCTCAGGCTTCCGGTGGGCGACACGCTCTTCAGAAGATCGAACAGGCGCAAGCCACAGGCAAACCCTTTGAGATGGTCTTTTTGGACTGGCGTATGCCGGAAATGGACGGGATTACCGCCGCGCGCGCGCTGAAAGAACTCCACTTGGAGAGCGAGCCCAAGCTGGTTATGGTCACGGCCTACGGTAGGGAAGAGGTGATCAGAGAGGCCCAAGGGGTGGGAATGGATGGCATCTTGATCAAGCCC
>CAZVVF010000790.1:1770-2981 GCA_964630575.1 uncultured Burkholderiales bacterium
GCCCGTCAACCCATCGCTTCTCTTCGACACCATCGTTCGTACCATGGGCGGATACAGACCTGAGTCGCGATCCGGTGAGGGCAAGGTCTCCAATCTAGAAGCTCAACTCTCGACCTTGGCGGGGAGTCGCATCCTCTTGGTCGAGGACAACGAACTCAACCAAGAAGTGGCGCTCGGTCTGTTGGACGAGTTCGGGTTTTTGGTGGATGTGGCGGAGAACGGTCAGGTTGCCATCGATAGGCTGCGCAAGGCCGACTACGATATCGTCTTGATGGATATGCAGATGCCGGTGCTCGATGGAGTCTCAGCCACCGTCGAGATCAGAAAAGATCCGCGTTTTCAGAAGCTTCCTATCGTTGCCATGACGGCCAACGCCATGACCAAGGATCGCGAGCGTTGTGCCGAGGCGGGTATGAATGGGCACATCGCCAAACCCATCGACCCCGATGAACTCTACGCTGCTCTCTTGAAGTTTATCGAAGCCAAGAAGCCGGCCACCGTCGTGGAGTCCAAGACGAGTGAGGTGGAGGAGCCTTTCCCGGAGGCCATCGCCGGTGTCGACATTCCCTTGGGCATGCGTCGAGTGCTAGGCAAGAAGCCCTTGTACAAGAAGATGCTGCGCAAGTTTGTGGGCAACCAAGAAGGGGCCGCCGACCTTCTCAAAGCGGCCCTGGACCAAGATGACTGGGAGAGCGCCGAACGCATCGCGCATTCGAGTCGAGGTGTGTGTGGCAATATTGGGGCCACGGAGACCGAAGCCCTAGCCGGAAACCTGGAGCGGGCGATCGCCGAGCGCCTAGATAGCGAACAGATAGCCACCGCTCTGAGTCGATTCTCTGAGGCCATGAGCGCTCTCATTGCTGCTATCGTGGCGGCGCTCCCTGCCGAGAGTCCGGTGCAGGAGGCTGCTGAGCCGGTGGACAGCGAAAGGGCTGAAGAGGTCTTGGCCGAGCTTCGCGCCCTTTTGGCCGAGGACGACAGCGAGGCCTCCGACCTCATCGAGACTCACCAGGATCTGCTCAAGAATAGGCTCGGTCAGGAACGCTTTCAGGAGTTGGACAGCGCTCTCAAGGATTTCGATTTTGAGCGAGCGCTTCAAGGGATTTCAGAGACTCAGTGAGGACCTTGCTTGCTCATCGCACGATGTTCAAGGAACCGTAACACAGAGGCCGGTGATGGCAGTTAGGCAGGTAGAATGGGAAGTGTAAGCA
>CAZVVF010000791.1:0-2976 GCA_964630575.1 uncultured Burkholderiales bacterium
CTCGGCCTTAAAACTTTTCGCGAACTCTTCATCGGACCAAACTTTGGCCAGAATCTGCGCGTATTTCTTGGCGTCGGCTTCAAAGCGTTCTGTATCGTTCTCACTCATACTTGCCATCCTTTCGGGCGATGGATGTCCGAAAGGAATCTTCCCCAAACGAAGGGACATCAGCATCGCGTCGGAACGAATTCGCAGGAGGTCTGATGTTTCCCTGGCTTTTGAGCTTGCCATCTCGCATCACAACGCGTCGTGGCGCCGATGGAGTGCTTCAGCTTCTATCCGCTTCGGGTGCCTGGAAGTTGCCCGGCATCAGTCCAGAGGTCGAAAACGCTCTCATTCACGGCGCCACACGAGAGCGGTTGGAGAGCTGGGTCGCTGCCAAGGAGTTGGCCAGTCTTTTGTATACCCTCACCCAACTCGACACCCTGGGCTTGCTCTGCCGGAGCGTGGCGGGCGAAGATGGTCTTTTGGCAACCTGGCAGCCATTGGTAGAGGGAACAGCCTTCCAAGAAAGCCCCCCTTTGGGCGACATCTCTCGTTTCGCTTTTCTGCGGCGCAGAAAGGGGCGCAGTGTCTTGGAGAACCCTCTGAACTCGAGTCGAGTGGTGCTTTGGGATTGGCGTGCGACGGCTCTTTTTGGGGCCTACCCAGAGAATCCTGAGCTTCTTCCCGACCACCAGACCCAAGCGTTGCTCTGTCTCTTTGCCAACTGCGGGCTGACCGATGCTGACCAAGACCCTCCTTTGTGGGATTTTCATAGTCTCTTGTTTCATTCCCGTTCCAGAATTGGACGCAGTCTGGGCCCGCACGGGGTGGGGGCTCGGGCCTGGGAGGAGCCGGAGCGGCCCCATCCTCCAACGCTGTCCCTTCCGAGGCCGCACAAAGCCGAACTCTCTGGCACCGATCCCTCGTTTTTTGAGGTCCTAGAGCGTCGTCGGTCTAGGCGAGAGCAAGGGGCGATTCCGATCAGCTTTCAACAACTGGGAGAATTCCTGTGGCGCACAGCTCGCGAGGAGTCGGGACGACGTCCCTACCCATGCGCTGGTGGGGTCTATGAATTGGAGATCTCAGTCATTGTTCATCGCTGTCTAGGCCTAGAACCTGGCATCTATCGCTATCACCCGAAAGCCCACGGGCTCGAATCGGTAGCATCAGCCGGGGGAACTCTCCTCATAGAGGATGCTCAGCAGGCCTGCTGGGGCGACAAGCCTCCCCAAGTCTTGCTGCTGCTATCGGCAAGATTCGCTCGAATGAGTTCAAAATATCGGAATATCGCCTATTCCAATATCCTCAAGGACGTGGGCGTTGTGATGCAGACGATGTGCTTGAGTGCCAGCGCCATGAACCTCGCTGCCTGCCCCATTGGAACGGGGGACTCGGATCTCTTTTGTCGCTTGCTGGGCACTGAGTACGGGCAAGAATCTTCCGTGGGAGAGTTGATCTTGGGGACGCCTCCGGACGAGCTCAAAGAATCATAGGGATACGGTTGAGCTCGGCTTCGGATTTGGGCTGGGAGAGTTGTCCCGTTTGAACCGGCACTCGGTAGAGCCTACCGGGAGCAAAACGAGGCCAGAAGTGTCGAAGCCCCGGCACCACGACCTTCACCACGGGAAGCCCGATATCGGCGCGGGTCTGGTCCAACACGAGAAACTCTAAACCGCGCTCTTCGACCTTTCGCCGACAATCTTCGACGACGTCTTTGAGGTCGAGTGGCTCGTCGGCTGTAGGGGGCACCTTCGTGGATGGGCCTGAGGGGAGGAGGTAGCTCTGCTTGGCCAGTGTCGCACGGCGCCAAAATTTGTCGGTGAGAGCTTCCATTTCGCCTTCACCGCGCTTCCAGCTCAAGAGATGGGGGAGAGACTGATTCATCTCTTCGATGGCCCTCAATACGGCGATTCGTGCGTCGATGTGGGCCCCGAAACCCAAGAGTATTTCGGCAGGTCCCTCGGCGGTATTGGAGGAGACCGCCGCGTAAGTGGGGATGCCCAGATCGCTGCTGACATCGAGTACCCAGAATTTCCGTTGGAGGGATTCATAATAGGCGCTGAGGCGGCGCAGGTAGGGGTCGTCCAAAGTCTCGAGATCGACTCCTGGCACGGAGAGCTTGTTGTACCACCACAGGGCAACCGCATCGCGCTCGGCGAGTTCTAGGAAACCCTGAAGGATGGCGTCTTCGAGTGTACTACCGGCCGCGTTTCCGTTGGAGTCGGCAAAGCAGGCCGGACAGTCCTGGGCCTCGGGGTCTAGGTGGTTGTAGTAGCAGAACGAGGTGGGTAGATATCTCACTCGCTCAGCGGTGAGCGACCACAGTGGACTCCATTCGATCGGCTCTTGTTCGTCGAAGCGGCGGGGGATGGAGTGCATGGCCGGTAGGCGTGGATTGAGCTCGTGCCTGCGGTCGTACTGATCGTCGCTAAAGAGTAGGCAGCGTGCGGGGTGGATGGCTTGTTCGCCGAGGTCTTGGAAGCTCGCCCGCCGGCGTAGCTCCTGTCCACGGAACACTCCCGAGTAGCGCTCGATGGCTTCGCAAACTCCGCTCACTCGGGCCTGAATGTCGGTTTTACCTTTGCCGGAGCTTTGGCTGCGCAATCCGTGGCGCAGCGCCTGGTAGCCTCGGCTGATCTGGGCCTGGTTGTGGCCCGCCAAGTAGACTGGAGCCACTCCGCCGCTGGTGTCGCTGCGGTAGAGGTGTTGAACCACACCGGTGATCGCACTGACCTGGTCCTTGAGCCCATTCCAGGCCTCCTCCGGTGGACAGGAGCGATAGCCCGCATCCTCTTTGGCTAGAACCGCTCGGCTCTGGAGAACGATCGGCTCGATGTGGTGGGACACAGGGCTGCCGCAAGCCGAGCAGTGGGGTTGTCGCGAGAGCACGTGGGGCTCCCACTCCAGGCTCTCAAAGTCCCAAGTCATGAGACGGCCCTGCAGATGGGTGTTGGTTCCGCTAACCAGGGTGCGGGCGATCTCGGTGGCGGC
>CAZVVF010000792.1:0-2974 GCA_964630575.1 uncultured Burkholderiales bacterium
ACAAGGCCGACAGCAGCAGCAAGAAGCGAACGAGGCGCAAGCCCAAGAAAAAGAAGGACTAGGACCGCTTCTCGGTCGTTCGAGTTCTTTGAGAAAAGTTACCCTTGATTAGCATGGAAACAGAGTCCGATCGCTAATAGCTCCGGTATGAACTCAACCGGTGATAACAGTCAGGCTTCTCCTGGGCCTGAATCCTCTTCGCGGAGCGACTTCTCAAACCAGGAGCGTATAGCGCTCGCTATCTACATCGTCGGGCTCTTGCTTGCTCTGTGGGGCTTGGGCCCGAGATTGAGAGCTGAGGCGAGTCACAGCGATACCGAAGTCTTGCTCGACGCCACGGCCATGGCTCAGTGGATCGATATGCTCGGGGATAGGGGAGAGCGGCTACCCGGAAAACTCTTGAAGTCGGGCATCTCCTCGCTGGCTTTTTCGGAGTTGCATCTCGATGAGCTCGTTGAGAACGGTTTCTTGGTGGCGCAATCCCAGGTTGAGTTTAGGCTAACTCTATCCAGTGGGGCGTTGGGGGAGTTTTCAGCAGATGAGGAGCGACTCTTCAAGGCCTCGCTCTCAGAGCGAGAGTCTGGGACCTATCTGGTCTTTCTCGATGGGACACTCGCTGAAAGTCTTTTGCCCCAACTCAAGATTTTGTACGGAACGAGACTGAGTTCGCATTTTGGTGGGAGAGTGATCTGGCTTCCCGTCCCACTTCGTACACTCCGCAGCGAGGGCCTCGGGTTCGACCGCTTGAGCATTGAGAAGTTTCAGGCTCAAGGCTTCTCGATTTGGCTACGCCCTCAGAATAGAGAGGGACTCGATGCAGAGACCCTGCGTCAGCTGTATGAGAATTGGGAGACTCTGCCCGGTGTGAGTGGTGTCATCTTTGGCGGAGGCTCCAACGAGGCGATGGGTTACCCCAACCTCCTAGAGGAATCTGTCGCCGAGTTGCGGCGTTTGGCTTGGAAGGTCGGCTATATCGAGCTCCCAGCACGATCCCAGCAGAAGGGCATCGAAACCCTGGTGCGCGAGCTTCCCTCGCAAACCGTGCGCGTGATGGCAGTCTCTCCGGCTCACCAGGCGAAACTCTCCCCCTATAGAGTGCTGGGAATGTATAGTCTGGGGGCCCGCGAGAGGAATATTCGTCTCCTCTATGTGCGGCCATACGCTGTGGCTGGTCGGCCGGAACTCGATGAGGAGTTCCTCTTCTCTCTGACCGCAGAACTAGAGAAAGCCGGTCCGGCCTCGGTGTTCTCGAGTGCCGAGAATTCGGGGCCGAGCACGCTTTTGACCTGTCTTCTCAGCCTTGGTGGTGGAGCTCTGGCCTTGCTGCTGTGTTTCCAATTGGGCTTTGCCTTTCGCTCTTGGTGGTGGTGGCTCTTGCTGCTGCCTCCTGTGGCCGCATTGGCCGCGGGAGCGGTGGGCAAGGCGATTCTGTTTCGAAGTCTGCTGGCACTTCTTGTCGGTATGGCAGCGCCCACCTATGGATTCTTGCGCTTCGTCTATCCTCTGATGGTGTCGGCTTCAGAGCAGAAGAGGTTCACCAGAGGGTTGGTGGCCCTGGTGTTGACGAGTTTGGTGTCGTTGTCTGCCGGATGCTATCTGGCCGCTCTCTTGAGTGAGACGACCTTTCTTTTGGGGCTGGACCGATTTCGCGGAGTGAAGTTGCTAACTCTCGGAACGCCTGTTCTGATCGTGCTTTGCTTCGTTGTGAAGCGGTACTCGGCAAGTCAGATATGGTCTGGGCTACGCTCCTATGTGGCCGTCTACCAGGCCATCCTGGCTGGGGTTTTGGCCGTGGTGTTGGGCCTTCTCTATCTCCGTAGCGGCAACGACGCCGGCGGTGCCGCCAGCGACTCCGAACGAACTCTGAGGGTCTTCCTCGATCGCGCGATGGGGGTTCGCCCGCGCTTTAAGGAGTTTATGATGGCGCACCCAGCGCTCGTCTGCATTCCTTTGTTTGCCTCCAAAACGGGATTTTTGCCTACTCTTGTCCTAGTACTCTTGGCGGGGATAGGACAAGCTGGCATCGTGGATACCTTCGCTCATGTTCATACCCCCCTTGAGGTGACCGTGATTCGGGTCTTTCTTGGGGTTGGTTTAGGCGCGGTTGCCGGGGGAGCTGCGATGGGGTGTTATCATTTTTTGGGTCCATCCTTAGAGCGTCGCTTCCGTCGCATGACAAATATTAAATAATCATTGATGGCGAACGTTTTTTTTACTATAGTAAATAGGTCGGGGTGATCCCGAGGAAGTAGGAGCGTATGGAAGAAGTTAGAGACCTGCGTTTTGAGCCTAGTAAGGGCCCGGATGCCCTTATTGAAAAGCTCGGGGCGTTTATTCCAGGTTACGAGGGCTACAAAGAGCGCGAGAAGCGCCGAGATGCCGACAAAAAACAGCGGGCGTACATCGCCTCGCGTCTGAGCAGCAAAAAGGCAGCCCTGCAAGACATTGCAGAAGAGTTGCTCGATAATGGTCTTGCCGAGTATTTGACCAAGCTCAATGACGTGACTATGGACCTTGATGTGCTCAGGAACCGGATTTCTGGTGCCGTTACAGGCGGGGCATCGGTCCTCTTAGATATTCAAGCCGACACAGAGCTGTTGGATAGAGTTTATGAAAACGACCTCCAGTTGCTTCAGGCTGTTGAGGAACTCGATACTCAAATAGAGACTTTCAGTGACGCTGTCGACAGCAGCGACAACGTGAAGCAGGCCCTTAAGGCTGTGCAGAAGGCCTTGAAGAGCGTTGAGGGCGGTATCGCGCTTCGCGACAAGATCGTCAAGGGATTGGAGTAGGGAATGTTTGGAAGAATCAAGAGCGCCATATCATCTGCGGGAGAGGCGGCCAAAGATGCCGCCACGATCGAAGTCCTAGCCTGGAAGAATCCTCCCGACAATATCATCGCGAAGCGTTTCCCAGAAGACCAGTCCGCTAATATTCGCTGGGGAACTCAGGTTGTCGTAGGCCAGAGTCAGTG
>CAZVVF010000793.1:0-2971 GCA_964630575.1 uncultured Burkholderiales bacterium
ACTTGTATTCGGAAATTAACATGTTTGCAGTCGAAGGGGGTTGCTATTGTTAGTGCTACCGATATAATGCGCTAGGTTTGCCTAACAAATTTGACAAGCGCGCCTTGCTAACGTTCAACGCGGGGTTTCTCAGCAGTCGCATCGGCGAGTGGCTCTATACCCTTGCCCTGAACTGGCTCGTTCTGCTGGGAACATCCTCCCCGTTGCTGCTGGCTGTCATCAATGCCTGCAGGCTTTTGCCAGCGCTGGTACTCTCGGTTCCGGCGGGAAAGCTCGCCGACCGCTGCGAGAGGAAGCGCCTGAACACGATCGTGGCTGTCCTCAACGCCCTCGTGGTCGCTCTCACGGGGCTGGTCTTTTACTTTCAACTGCCCTTCACGCTGTGCGCGGTCCTGGTGGTGGCGAGGGCCGCCATCACGGCCGCCGAGGCACCCATGCGCAACGCACTGCTCTGTGGGGTCCTGAGCGGTGACCGCTTGAAGTCCGTGGTCGCCCAGAACGCGTCCATTATGAACGTGGGACGGATCCTCGGACCGCTTCTGGCGGGTTTCTCCCTGGCCCACTTCGGTGGTGTTGCGACCTTTTTGATCGCCACGGTTTTCTGTGCCGGCTACGCTGTAGCTCTGGCTTGTCTCGATGCTTGTCCGGTAGCGCCGGCGCGCCCCCGTTGCCGCAGAGAGCGAGTGTCCATCCGCAAGGACCTCGCCGCTCAACCAGAGTTGAGTCGCCTCTTTATTTTTGCCCTCCCGATCATGTTTTTTGGCTTTTCCCACACGGCCATGCTGCCTCTGTTTGCCGACCTCGTTTTGAAGGCCGGGGCTGAGGAGCTCGGATACTTGATGTCGATATCGGCTTTGGGAGCTTTGCTAGCCTCGTCTTTTTTGAGTACGAGCCCGGACAAGGTCCACTGGCAGTCTCTGCGACGGGACTCCCTGCTCTTCGGTTCAACGCTCACCCTGTTCGCCTTCAGCGGCTCCTTTTGGGCGGCTGCTCTGGCTCTTTTTGCGGTGGGATTTTTTGGTCAGGCTTATCGAACCTCGAGTCGCATGATGTTTCAGGACCTCGTCCCCAAAGAGGCCGCCGGGCGCTTTATGGGCCTGGCTCTTATGGACCGAGGAATGATCCCTCTCGGCGCCCTCTTTATCGGGCTCGTGGCTGAGTTCTGTGGCGCGAGAATGGGTTTTGTGGTGATGGGCTTAGGCTCGGTGATCTCCGTGCTCCTTCTCACCTCTGCTCGGGGAAAGTAAAGCTCACTCGCGGCGATGGAGCGGGTTGGGACCCTCCACGTAGGTGTATCCAGCGTCGGGATTGAGCCTCATGCGAGTCAGCGCCTTGAGCTTCCAAGTGGGAGCTAGGAAGTAGTCCTTGTCCTGGCTGCGGTCGATCGTTTCGTAGACCTTCAAGCAGCAAGCGCGAACTTGCTCCCAGTGCTCTTCTATCGGTCGTTTTGATAGGTCCGCGATGGCTTTGACGATCTCTTCGATGTGGGCTCGAAAAAGGCAGTAGGCGAGCTTGTCTCGGGCGGCTTCTGTGGAGGTGGCTCGGGTCAGAGAGCCGGCTGCAAGATCGACTTCAAAGCCAGCCTCGTTCAGGCGGTCGCAGTCTATCCTCAGCCCTCCCCAGTCGCGCAGAAAGAGCCGGTGGGGTTTGGCTTGACGAAAGGTGATGATGCAGTTCTGCAGGTGCCCCTCCAAAGCCACGCCGTAGAGGCCAAAGAGGCGAAGGTGCACGGGTATCACCAAGTTGAGGTAATCCTCCAAGAACTCTTTGGCTGTGCCCTCATACTCGCTGAGTATCTCGGGCAGGACTGTGGTCAGAGAAGCACCGGACACGGCGATCTCTGCGGGTTCCAAGAAGCCGTTGAGGCTCCGCCGGTAAACGCAGGTGAGGTTTCTCGATTTGGCGGTGTCGGCTGATTTGAAGTGGACTCCTCCGGGTTCGGCGAGAAGTTCAAAGCCGCCGATCTGGCAACGCAGAGACTCCAAGAGTTGGCTGATGGCCGGTCCGTTGAGGGCGGTCTGGTGGCTGATGCAGCGTGTGGTCGAGGTCATTTGAGAGCCAACGCTGGCTTTCACTGTCCAGGTGTCGTTGAGGATCACTGTCCGAAAGGAGGCGCTGGCGCCACCTGTGATCTCAGCCTCTTCGAAGCGGACGGTTCCCTCGCGAAGCTCCTCGGCGTAGATCTTGGGTATGACCTCGCGGCATTGCCACTGATGCATCAGCAGGTACACCCGGCCAGACTGAAAGGGATAGTCGGGAAACAGTTCCCGAGCGATTTCGTTGGGGTCTTCGTAGTCGGGCGATAGGGCCCAGCCGGCCTTGTCGGCCGCCAGTGATACCAATCGCAGTTTGGGCCGAGCATCCAACTCGGCGGCGGAGTTGAGGAGGGCTTCAACCCCGATAGCCAGACGGGTGCGAGCGCAGGGGTGCAGGTTGTGGCCCTGCAGGCACAAGCTCTCGGAAAGGAGCAGGGAGTCTGGGGCCTGTTTGAGCCTTTGCCAGGGGGTCTCGGAGCGTGGATGGGCCGCCCGATGGGATAGGATCAAGGCCATGTTGGCAACCGCATTGTCGATCTCTAGAGCGAGGGTTGGCCAGTCCATTTCAGGATGGTCGCGATACCCCTCGATCAGCAGCTCGGTCGTGGCTTGAAGAGGGGTCTCTGGGTCCGTGAGATTCTCGCGAATCATGGCGCTGTGGAGTTGTTTGGAGACCGCGACGCGGGCCTCCTTGACCGCTTCGGGGTAGAGTTCACTCAAGGGCGACTTCAGCTGTTCCAACTCTCTTTGGAAGCGCCGGGTCTCGCTCTCGAAGAGCGGGTTCAAAAGGGGGCTGAAGGTGTACTCGGTCACCTTGTCGTGAAGTCTCATCCAGGCTAGGCGCTTGAGTTGCCAAAAGGGACCAAACAGGGCGGCCCGGTCTTCTGCCACGAAGGGGCCGGGCGTCTTGTCGAACGTCTCCTGGCAGATTTCAC
>CAZVVF010000794.1:0-2971 GCA_964630575.1 uncultured Burkholderiales bacterium
CTGAAGTTCAGCGTTTCTTCGGGTCGCCTCTTCGCAGCGCACCCGCAGCCTCTCCGAAAGCCGGTCGTCCGACTCGTGCTTGCCTTGAATCTCGGCGATCTCGGCTTGATACTGGGCCAAACGTCGAGCTTGCTTCTCGACCTCTTCAACGAGCTCTCGATTGCGCGAGGTGACGGCCTCAACCTGGCCCTCAGAATGGATGATGCGACGCTTTGCCACCTTGAGTTTGGCGATGGCGTTTCCGAGGTTTGTCTCCAGCTTCTTGAGTCGTCCGAGCCGTGCGGACAACTCTGCCTGAAGGTTCTCGGCCTTGAGGCGTGAGATCGCCCCTTGGTCGACGGCCTCAGCGAGCTGCTCCTCGAGACGAGAGACTTTTCCACGCTCAATGGCGATCTCGTCTCTCAGCCGGGTCTCGGTCTCCCGGCTCGCGGTCAACTGGTCGCCAAGGTCGAGAGCCTGGGATTCAAACTCAGCCAGGCGTTCCAATTCCTGGCTGAGTTCCTGGACCTCTATCTGGCTCGCTTCGACGTGCTTTGCCAGCTGCTCCGACTCTTCGGTTTTGAAAAGAAGGTCTTCCTCGAGCTGCTGGATGGCCTGCTGGTACTCTTCGAGTTCCTCCTCGCCAAAACGCCGTTCGGTGCAGGAGGCGGCCAACTTGGCCTCCAGCTCACGGCGCTTCTCAGCCTCCTCGTCCAACTGCTCGGTCAGAACGCGGACCTGTTCGGTTTTGGCGGCCAGGGACTGCTCTCGCTGCTCGGCGGAAAGCAGAACCTCTTCGTGCTGGAGCTTCAGGTTCTCGAACTCGGATTGCTTCTCCAAATAAGAACTCTTGAGGGAATCGTAGCGCTCACCGACGATGCGTAATTTTTGGCGAGCCTCCTCTACGGCTGCTCGATACCGTTCCAGGTTTTCTTTCGCCTCCTGGAGGTCCATGCGATCTTGGTCGCCGGCCTCGGCGGCTTGCAAGCGCTCGGATTCGACCTGCTCAATGGCCTCATTGAGCAAGGCCAACTCAGCTTCCATCTCAGACAGGGTCTGATGGGTATCCGACAATTCGTGCTGACTCTCGGCGAGACGCACTTTGAGGTCCTCGACCTGAGCGTCTCTCTGAGCCAACTCGCTGGCCAAGGTCTCCGCCTCATCGATACGGCTCTGCTTCTCCACTCGCAGAGACTCTAGCTCGGCCTTGGCCTCACTGAGTTCCTCGGCGATCTCGGTGTCGCGACCATCCAACTGGGCACGCAGGTCCTCCAACTGATGACGCAGCGTCTGCAGTTCCGCCTCGCGACCGATCAACCGGTCTTCTATCTCGCCTAGTCTGACAACCTCGAGGGCCAGGTCCTCAACCTCTTGGTCGCGGGCGCGCAAGATCTCTTCGAGTTCATCACAGCGGCTCCGGCTATCCTTCAGCCGGTTCTGAAGCTCGTCGACGAGCTCTCCCTTTTCAGCGACCCCTTCGGTCGTCTGAGAGAGACGCCCCTCGAGCTCGGACAACTGGGAGGAGCGCAGGCGCAACTCTTCGGACAGATTGTTCCGCACCTTCAGGGCTCGTTCCAAGCCAGATTCGAGCTGTCGGATCCTGTTCTTGGCCGAGTCCAACTTAGAAAAGGCCGTGGACAGGGAGCCTTCGAGTTTCGCGACTCGGTCTTGACTCACGTCGAGACTCGAGGACTCCTCGCTGAGGCGCTGCCTGAGTCGCTCCACCTCGCTCTGGGCCTTGGTGGCGCTCTCTTGAGCCGAGACGACCTCCGCGCGCAGCGGTCGAAGCTCCTCGAGTTCGTCGCCCAGATTCGCCACCGACTCGTTCAGAAAGGAGAGTTCTCGCTCGCGCTCCTCAACGAGGCTCGACATGTCGTTGATGGCCTCTTCAAGTTCGTCTCGCTCGAGACGCAACTCGTCGAGTTCCGTCTCCACGGTCTCCCGCAGTCCCCGCTCGGCCGTGAGAGCTTGCGTCAGTTCCTGGTTTTGCTCCGTCAGTTCCTGAATCTGCGAGGTCAGGCTCGCCACTTGCTCTTTGGATTCGGCGAACTCGGCATCTCGGTCGGCCAAAGACTGTCGAGTCTCCGCCAGTTCGAGTCGGTGTTCTTCCAGCGACTTTTGCCTAGAGACCAGATTCGCTCTCAGCGCACCGTACTTCTCGGCCATGGTGGTCAGCTTCGACTTGGCTTCGCGGAAGGCCGACTCAACAGCCTCCACGCGCGCTCGGCTCTCGCGATACTGATGCTCCAGAGAGAGCATTCGCTCGTGGATCGCCTGCTTGTCGGCAACCGCCGCGTCGCGCTCGGCCCGCACAGCGACCTCTCGCTGTTCTTGCGCGGACTGCTTCTCGTCGGCGCGCTCTAAAGCTTCGATGAGATCGGACAATTCAGCGCGAGTGAGATCGAGCTCCTCTTTCAGCGCCTCGATGGTCTTCTGAGACTCGAGGTTGGCTTGTTCGCGGTTGGCGATCTCGGTTTGACCTTCGGCCAGTTGGTCTTGCAGCGCCAGCGTCTCTTCCTGGAGTTCCTCCAGGGTCGCGGCCAGCATGGCCGCTTGCGCCTCCGCTTCGGCCTGAGCCTCTTGAGCCAGAGCCAGTTCATCGGCAAGCTCCGACAACTCTTCTGAGCGACTCTCTAGTTCAGCCTGATAATTTTGATTCTCTTCCTGGAGTTGCTCCAGAAGGTCGTCGCGCTCGGCGATCCGGATCTCATCGTCTGTTGACTTGAGAGCCGCGTCTTCGAGGGAGCTCTTCAAATTGGCGACTTGGCTTTCCAGGGCGCGCTTAGCCGCTTCAAGATTGTCCGCCCGTTGCCCCAACTTCTGAGACGCCTCTAGGGAACTGACGAGTTGTTCCTTCAGCCCGAGGGCCTTATCTTTGTGGGATTTGAGGGCCGAACGCATCTGTTCGTAACGGGTCTTGAGAGCCTCGACCGTCTCCAAGCTCTTTCGGTGATGCGCCTCCAGCCGTTCGGACTTCTCCCTCTGGAGCTGA
>CAZVVF010000795.1:0-2969 GCA_964630575.1 uncultured Burkholderiales bacterium
TCGCGTCACGGAGGTCTACGGGCCGGAGTCATCTGGTAAAACCACTCTGACTCTGCACGTTCTCGCTGAGGCTCAGAAGCTGGGTGGCGTGGCAGCCTTTATTGATGTTGAACACGCCTTGGACCCCATTTACGCAGCCAACATCGGTGTCGATTTGGAGAATCTCTATGTGTCGCAGCCCGATACCGGTGAGCAGGGTCTCGAGATCGTAGAGACCTTGGTTCGCTCTAACGCGGTAGACATTATCGTTGTTGACTCTGTTGCCGCGATGGTGCCGAGGGCCGAGATTGAAGGAGATATGGGGGATGCTCACGTCGGTCTTCAGGCTCGCTTGATGTCTCAGGCTCTCAGGAAGTTGACTTCCGTGATTTCGAAATCCAAGACGGCTGTGATTTTTGTGAATCAGATCCGTGAGAAGATCGGTGTTATGTTCGGTAACCCCGAGACCACGCCAGGTGGTCGAGCTCTGAAGTTTTACTCTTCTGTTCGTGTTGAGGTCCGACGGATGGACACCATCAAGCAGGGTACAGAGATTTTGGGAAATCGTACGAAAGCTAAGATCGTAAAGAATAAATTGGCTCCTCCCTTCAAGGTCGCTGAGTTTGAGATTCTTTACGGAAGAGGAATTTCGCGTGAGGGCTCGCTGTTGGACGTGGCGACCTCGCTCGGAATCACCAAGAGGACTGGAAGTTGGTACTCTTATGGTGATACTCGCCTGGGTCAAGGGCGAGATAACTCTCGCAACTTCTTGGAGGAGAACCCTGACATTTCCGATGAGCTCGAGCGTCAGGTTCGGGCTATGGCGGGTTTAGATCGGAGTGTTCAGAACGGTCAAGCGCATGAAGTTGATGAGAACGCAGAGGCGGTCGAGGCCTAGCAGTAAGCTTCTGGGCTTGTCTCTACAGAGGCGGCCGCTATCGGCCGCCTCTTTTTTGAGATGTCTTTTTTTGGCAAGAACATACAGAGTAAAGAGCCGCTTTCGGGTCAGAAGCTACTCGATCGGGCTCTCGACTTGCTCAGTCGGCGGGATCATTCAGAGCGCGAGTTGTTTCGCAAGCTCCAGCAAAAGGGTGCCGTGGTTGAAGAGTTGCCTGAGCTTCTGTCTGATCTGAAGAAGAAGGGGTATCTCGACGACAGACGCTTTTCCGAGAATTTTGTTCGATTTCGCTCAGGGAAGGCTTGGGGGCAAAGACGCTACCGCCAATAGCTTCTCATCAGGGGCGTTGACAAAGAGACGGTTGATTCGGTGCTCGCGACCTTGCCTGAAGTTGGGGCAGCGGCTGTGAGCGAGAAGCTTCGGAGACTGGTGGACAGAGAACTGGCCAAGGGGAAGGCTCCAGAGAAGATCGTGGATAGCCTTGCTCGACGCGGATTTGGGCATCGGCAAATTCGAGAAGCTTTGAGCGTCGGCGGTGGGGGAGACGAGATCCAAGAGCACTAGGGTCGTTTCCCTATTGAGCTTGCTCCCTGAGTTTGAGAGTAATTTTTCCGTCCTTGGGATGGATCGAGAGATCCGACTGCATGTCTACGGGGTGTTTATCGGGGATTATATCGAAGGCCTGTGCCATTCGGGTGAGCATGAGGTTGCCTTCGAGTTGGCCCAAAACCCGGCCGGTACAACTTCGCTTTCCAGTGCCGAAAGGTAGGAATTTCTCAGGGGGACGCTCATTGAAGCGTGAGGAGTGAAACTCATTGGCTGGGAATCCGGTCTTTTCTTCGCCCCAAAGTGCCTCGTCGCGATGAGCCTCGTAGAGGCTCGAGACGATGGTCGTCCCCTTTTCAACGTTGATCTCTTGTCCAGGTTTGCCGATGGTGACATCCTCTTTGGCTTGCCTCATGAACAGGTAGAACGGTGGGTACATACGCAGGGTCTCTCGAACGATACGGTCGGATCGATCGAGGTCTTTGAGGTGTTCTGTTGTAGGCGGATTTTGTCCAACGATCTGGTCAACGTCCTTTTGCAGGGCTTTGTATTCCGCTGGGTTGCGAGACATCATGATCGCAGACCAGCCCAGCATGGTGGCTGTGGTCTCGTGGCCCGCTTCGAGCAGCGAGAGAATCTCATGCTTTACCCGAGTGTCCGAGAAGGGTTCGCCCGTGGCTGGGTCTACGGCTTCTATGAAGGAGTCAAGCATATCGCCAGGCTTCTCCTTGGAAGCCTTGCGCGTATCAAGAATTTTTTGGGCGGCGTTGTCCAGTGTTTTGTAGGCCTGGCGAAGTTTCTTGTTGCCGGGCAGGTTGGCCAGAGAGAGGTCGGTGGGGTTGACGGTCTCTTCTGGTAGCCAACTCATTTGAGTGTTGAAGGCGTCTTGCAGGTTCTTCAGCTCGGCTTTGGGCAGTTCGGTGGACAAGAAGAGTTGCAGCGCCACATCCAAAACAGCGGTTTGCATTTCTGACCGAGCATCGATCTCCAGTTTCCCGTCGGGTGAATTCTTGACTCGCGCCTTGAGATCGTCGATATGATTGTCGAAAATCCCAGTGAGTCGAGCTATCATTTCTGGTGATTTGATCTTACGAGCTCCCAAGTGTGGGGCGATCCCGTCGTGGATTACCTTCCAGTCTTCCCCGCCGCTGGCAAACATGTTCTTTTTGCCGATGAGAAATGAGGCTCCGTGGGTCTGGAGTTCGGATTTTTTCCAGGTGTCGTCTTTGCCATCGGTGGCACTCAGGGCATCGGAAATCACGTCTGTTCGCGCATCAAACAAGAACTTGCCGTGGGTGGGAGTCTTGACTTGGAACGATCGCCCATGTTTGGCGTGGAATTCTTGCAGAAAGCCTAGAGGGTTGTTGTAGTGCCGAGCCATGCCACGGGCAAAAGACAGGAGCCCCACTTCCTTGGGGCCTTTGGAGATTTCCGTCAGCCCTGGGCCGGTACTGGCTCCGACCACCGGTAGACCGACCAGAGAATCGGTGACTTGTTGAGCCGTGGCGCCGGTGGTCGCTAAGTGCGCTCTAATCCTGGCGTCCTT
>CAZVVF010000796.1:0-2968 GCA_964630575.1 uncultured Burkholderiales bacterium
TTTCGGAAACGACTCCGTCTATCTAGAGAAGTATATCGCCAAGCCGCGGCACATCGAGATTCAGGTCTTGGCCGACAGTTTTGGCAATGTGATTCATCTCGGCGAGCGGGAGTGCAGCATTCAGCGTCGGTTTCAAAAGATGCTGGAAGAGGCCCCCTCTCCCTTTCTAGACCCGACGATGCGTCAGGCCATGGGAGACGCTGCTGTTCGAGGAGCCAAGGCCGTGGGCTACGTTGGGGTCGGAACCTTTGAGTTTTTGGTTGATGAATCGCGCCATTTCTATTTCCTTGAGGTGAACACTCGCCTTCAAGTCGAGCATCCGGTGACCGAGGAGGTGACCGGTGTGGATATCGTATGTGAGCAGATCAGAGTGGCCAGTGGCCTAGAGTTGACCATTAAACAGGAGGACATCCAGCCACGCGGTTGGTCCATCGAATGTCGGATCACCTGCGAGGATCCTGATGCTGGTTTTCGCCCCTCGGTGGGGACGGTGGCCGGGTTGCGACTTCCCGCAGGTCCAGGTGTGCGAGTGGATACTCACCTCTACCAAGGATACACCGTTCCCAACGATTTCGACTCGATGCTGGCCAAGCTCATTGTCACCGGCGCAGACCGTGAATCCGCCATACAACGGGCCCTGGCGGCTCTGGACGAATTTGAGTTAGCGGGTTTTTCGACTTCTATCCCGTTCCATCGCTGGTTGCTGCAGCAGGAGAAGTTTGTGAAGGGCGATCTGTCGACCCATTTTCTAGAAGAAGAGTTCACTGGGTTGCCGGACGACGGATGCTCCGACGAGGATCTGTTGATCTTGGCGGCTGTGCTCAAACACACACAGTCGGGTCAGGCTTCGAGTTCGCCCGACCGAACGTCGGCCAACTCAAGCCGTTGGGCTCAGAGTTCGCGATTGTCCGGCATTGGACGTTAGATCGTCGGCCTGCGAGCCGGGCTTCGGGCCGCATACGGTGACCCGATTCCGGCCGGCGCACTTGGATTCATAGAGCGCCTGGTCGGCTCTTGCGATCCACCCTTCTGAGCTTTCGTTGACGTTGATCTCGGCGACGCCGAAGCTGGCGGTGATGACTCGCTCGCCGATATTCACCGAGCTTTCGATGAGCCTCCTCAGTTCCTCACACACTTGACACGCTTTTGAGGTGGGGGCCGCGCTGAGCAGAACCAGAAACTCTTCCCCTCCGTAGCGAAAAATGAGGTCGAGCTTTCGCAGTCGGGTTCGCAGAATCTCCACGACCTGGAGGATCACGGTGTCACCCACTTGGTGCCCATAGGTATCATTGACCGACTTAAAGTGGTCGATGTCGACCATCACCAGTGAGGAGAGTTCCTGACCCCGAATGGCTCGTTCTCGGGCTAGGGCCAGCGCGGGAGGCAGTTGTCCTCGGTTGAGAACTCCGGTCATGGCGTCGTGGCTCGCCAGCTGCGTCAGTTCCTCTTGGAGCTGTCGAATGAGGGCCACAAAGAGCCATCCCGTGATGGTGGTGATCGCCAGAGTGACGACGATCCTCAGAACTTTCTCTGGAGGCAAGTAGAGACCACTGCTCAGGCTCACAAAGAGGAGCCAGGAAAAAGCCAGCAGGTTGGCCTTTTTCCATTCGAAGGCGAAGAGAAAGAAGAGGGGGACGGGAAAACACCAGAAGGCCATGGTCACACCCAGGGCTTGAAAGCCGAGGAGAGTGGCCAGGGCCAGGAGTCCGAACAGAACCTCGGCCGGAACCGGTTGCTCGGCACCTCGCCGGGCTTCGATGGCGTTGGCAATGAGGCTCCCACTGATCACAAAGGCCAGAACGCCAATGCTGGGCTCACCCCAAAAGGCGTGAAAAATGGAAAACGGTAGGACCAGTGGGGTGACACCGAAGCCGAGCCAAACAGTGATGAGACGACGATACTTAGCTACTAGATTCTGCTGTTTCAACGACTCGCTGACCCCCTGTCCCATAAACTCGCTGTGACGGGGATAGGTTACCCTTAAATCATTGTCTTGAAACCGAATGGTTCAAGGGCGAGGGTCAGTAGGTGTCGGTCGGCTCTTGCGGCTCGCTGTCGTCCTCGACCTCGATCTCTTCTTCGATCCAAACGTACTCGTAGTCTTCGTCCTCGGGGTCGGGTTCGACCTCGGCTTCGAACTCTTCTAAAACCTCGTACTCTTCTTCGTCGAAATCGGAGATAGGCTCCCCGTCTTCGGTCTCGTAGATCACCACTTCGGCGTCTTTGGCGTTGAGCATGTCTCCGGCCACGTAGTTGGCGTCGCCTTCCTCGGGAAGGGGTTCCTCGGTAACGGCGACCGCTTGGAGTTCTCCCTGGAGCTTGTCCAGGAATCTCTGCTCGGTCTTGTTTCTCTCTTTGCGCTGAGAGAGAACATCGAGCGCCATGCTCGTGAATTCTGGGTCCGCTTTGAAGTCGAAGCTCTCCACCGCTTCTTCCTGCTCGGTCCCTAGGGCGTGAAGCAGGGTATAGAGGCTTCCGATTCTGGCCTGCTCCTGGTCCTGGTCCTCAGGAGCGGAGCGCTTTTGCTCCTCAAAGCTGTCGATGGCATCAGCGAGTTCGTCCCATTGACCGAGGGCGTAGTGCCTGGTCAGTCTGAGGACCGGGTCTCTCAGACCGAGCTCCTCGTTGAGTAGGGCCCGATATTCCCCGATCCCTTCAAACTCGTTCAGCGAGCCGTCCAAGATCTCGAGAAACTCTAGCAAGATGCCACAGCTGGCCTCGCTGGGGAGATCCTCGAGTGAATGGAGTTCCGACTCGGCAGCATCCCCGGTAGAAAGAACCAAGAACAGCTGCTCGGCAAGCTCCAGGCGAGCGATCTCGGCCGGTTCCGATATCAGCTCTTCATCTTCGGCCATCTCGCCCAACGTCTCCTCGGCATCCTCGAGCTTGTTGGAGTTGATCAGATGCCAAAAACGGGCCCAGCCCGGGATGGCTGTGGAGGCTTCGATGGCCGATGCCAGGGGATCGA
>CAZVVF010000797.1:0-2966 GCA_964630575.1 uncultured Burkholderiales bacterium
GGTTGGGAGAAGTTTTGTGATCGGGCCGAGGTCCTCGGGGCAACTCACCATCTCGAAGGGTGGTCGGTCTTGCAGGGAAAGAGGGATGCTGTAAGCACAATCCTCCCGGCGACTCCACATGGGAAGGTTCAATCGGATCCCGTCCACTCGTCTGCTCTGATCGAGCAGGGATTTGAGGGTTGGAGCCACCCTCTCTATACGGCTGGGAAGCGTGGTGAGTGAGATCCACACGGGGCTGTCACTGTGGGCACGAGGCAGGCGCTGGTAGCGCTCTGACAGCGAGTTGAGGCTCTGCAGGTGCAGGCGCAGATAACGGATGAGTTCTTTGATCGCGCGAGTCACGATCGGCTCTCTGGGAAGGCTGGCATCATGGGCATGGGTGTGGGCATCCTACCACACAGCGGCAGGGTATTCCCCTGTCCGGGGAGGTTCTCAAGAGTAGGAAACCTCTTTTTTAGGTTGAAGGCGCGGCCATCCGATGCCGAGGAGGTCTCAACTGGCATGACGAGGCGCAAAAAATTGTTGATCACCGTTACCGAGTATCCGCCTATGGTATCTGGAGTCTGCACGCTGACCGACGTGTTTGTTCGGGAACTGGCCAAGAACCCTGACCTCGAGTTGCACTTGTGGGCGCCACCAGGCTCCTGCCCCCCACCGGAGGTGGTCCTCCATCCCAGCTACTTTCGAAGGCGCTCCTTTATCCCGCGCATCGCTGTGGAACTGTACAACGGGATCACCCTTAAGAATCTGCTTCGCTCGGAAACCTTTGACGGGGTACTCTTTATGGACGCCTCCTCTCGGGCCTATGGATTTGGGTTCGTACCCAAGGTCAAGTCGCTCATCTACGTGCACGGCCACGAGGTGAAGTCGGAGGGGTGGTTCCGGGATATTACCACGATGAAGCTCTCGCTTCAGATCGCGGCGATGAAGAAGGCGGACATCGTTCTGGCCAACTCCGACTCGAGCTTGCAAAGGACGCTTCAGGTGGTGCCCGAGGCTTTGGGTCGCACGGTCTATCCGTGCTACGACCCGATGCGGATCTACGATCCCGAACGCCACGCCTCGAATCCCTTTGAGGAGGGTCCCTTCATATTTTTGACGGTCGCTCGGGTTGTGGAGCGCAAAGGCCACGAGACGATTCTGAGAATGCTGCAGAAGATCGGCGACCAACTCGACTGGCGCTACTACATTGTGGGAGACGGCCCGATCAGGGCGGACTTGGAAGCGCTCGCCGACGATCTCGGTCTGTCGTCGAGGGTTCGTTTTACCGGCGCTATCTCCGACCAGCAACTGGGTGCTTACTATCATCACGCCGACCTCATGGTGATGCTCCCGCAACCTCGAACAGGGGGGTTTGAGGGCTTTGGTCTGAGCTATATTGAGGCCGCTCTCTCTGATACCGCTTCCGTGGGCAGTCATCACGGTGGCGTGAAAGAAGCCGTAGTCCACGGCTTGACAGGTTTGATCGTGGACCCTGAGCGTCTCGACGAGACCACCGGAACCGTTCTCGACCTGGCCAGGGATAAGCCACGAATGGAACTGTACGCCAAGAATGGACGCGAGCGCACCTTGGCGGAGTTCTCCCCTGAGGTGTTCGCCGAGAAGATCCTGGCTGCCCTCTCCCTATAGGTGCGAGAGGCTTATGATCAGTGCTGTCAAGACAAGAAGGACCAGGGCTGTCTTGGTCAGGATTTTGAAGAGAAAATTGTCTCGGGTGGTGGCTTGAACCAGACGATGGTTCCGAGCCCGTTTGGCAAAGAGATGAAGGTCTCGGCTGGAGCTTGGAGTCCGGTCTGGAAACGGTGAGTCTGCTAGGATACTCTTGATCGAGACCTCGTTTTTTCCGGGCACGTGAAGAATGCATGGAAAGTGACCTGTGAGGTTGTTGCGCAAGCGTCCGTCCAACCAGCAGTAGTCCTCTTTCTCAAGCCCGATGCGGCCACCGTTACAGGTCATCAGTCTCTGCTCCTGGTCGAGGCGGAGTCGGGCTGGGTTGCGGCAGTAGTAGCGGGATATCACGGATTGGTCGCTGGAGGTCTCTGCCTGGATTGCCAGCTCCTCGTTGAGGGTGGCGAGTCGACCGGCGCGGCCCAGGAAAGAGCCCGCGTTCAGAAAGCGATAGGGCGTTTGAACTCTGGGGTAGTTCCAGTATATGGGCCAGTTTTGCCACAGGTAGAACAGCGGGTGGCCTTTGAGGTGAAAGTTCTGTTCCGCGGAAAAAATCAGGTCGCCGTCGAGTTTCTCTATGGCCGCTCGGAAGCCGCCCATATCAGCGAGCATCACTGAGTCGTAGGCGTCGGTATAGACGACCCAGTCTCGTGGGTCGAGGGTCGAGGCCAATTCCGCGATGCGGAGGATCTTTGTCCCGTTGCCCAAGTAGGGTTGACCGAGGCCCAGAACCTGGAGCTTCAGGCCGTGATGCTCGGCCGAGCGCAGCAGCCTGTCTAGGCCGTGGTGAGGTTGAGAGGCAACCGTTACAAAATGGAGGGTAGGATCTGTGTTCATGGGGATATCAGGGCGTTTGACTGGAGATAGGATTTGAGCTTTTCGGCGACGAGCGCGTGGCCTTCTTTGTTGAGATGAAGTTGGTCGTTGTAGAGTGGGTCATCGCGGAGTTGGAAGTCCGGGGTGAGATCGAGAAGAGCGGTGTTGGTCTGCTGACAGAGTTCGCTGAGATGTTCTTGAGGGAACAGCGCATCGGGCTCTGAGGAGGTGAGTTGAGGTTTGTAGGGCACCGCCACAACAACCAGGGGAATCTCTCCAAGCTTTGTCTCGATGAGCTTCAATTCATCGCGATAGTAAGACCATCCCGCCTCTGACCAGGCAGAGCCCACATCGGGTCGCTTGGCCCAACTGTTGTTGGCCTTTCGGCTATTGAGAAGGCGCAATCGAATCGCTTGCATGAGTCGGCTCTTTCGAGTGAGAGACGATATCAGACTGTTGTCTGAGGGATTCAGGGCGGCCCG
>CAZVVF010000798.1:0-2962 GCA_964630575.1 uncultured Burkholderiales bacterium
CGGACACCCTCAATACCCAACTCTCGCGCCAGATGGCGTCGTTTTTGGCTGACACGAACAAAGGGGTCAAGGTCGTGGGGGGCAAGGCCAGGGTCTCAAAGATCTTTGACTGGTTCTCCGAGGATTTTGGCGGCAAGACCGGGGTTCTACGATTGCTTCAGAGTCGGCACACCGAGGGGGCCGATATCGAGGGGGTGAGCGGCTATCTCAAATACAACTGGAACCTCAACGGTCGCTGAACAGGAACGTGCGGGCCTCGATGCCGGGATTGTTCGCTCCCTCGCTCACCGAATCTGTCGGTAAGCCCACTGAAGACGCCAGATGATGTTGGCGCTGACCAGGAAGGCCATCAGGCCAAAGAGAGTCTCAAGTCTGCCGGGATAGAGAAGAAAGAGCGAGTAGAAGATGACGGTCTCTGCGCCCTCAATAAGCCCTGGCGGCATCGTGACGCTGGTCTTTTCTTTGTTGAAGGCGGCCCCGCGATCGCGTTTCTCCAAAATGGCTGCCAGATACATCAGTGACGCAGCATTGACGAAGAAAGAGCCAAGCAGAAGTGCCAGAAGAAGCCAAAGTGTGGGACTTGGTTGTGAGAAAACCAAGCCTATTGGGATGGCCGTGTAGACGATGAAGTCGAGAACGATGTCGAGGTAGCCCCCGAAATCCGACTGAGAGTTTTGCGCCCTGGCGATCTCTCCATCGAGCCCATCCAAGAGACGATTGAGCCCCCACAGCGCAAAGGCGGCGGGGTAGAGCCCCACAGCCGCCAGGGCGGCAGAGGTCATTCCGGCGGCGAACCCTGCAGCGGAAACGACGTTGGGAGAGACCTTCCAACGACGACTTATCGGCTCGTAGAGATATTTCTTGGGAAGGCGGGCATATTGGTCTAGCATGGTGGGATGATTTCCTTTACAAGGGGTAACCCTCAGAAGCCAGAGTGGTTCCCAACAGATCCGATCTCAGGTGAGAGAGGGAACTTCGCCTTCACTCTGAGGGTTTAGGACTCAGAGAAGGAGACTTCCTCCGTGGAGACATCGTGACTAACATTCTGACTCTCATTTCGCTTTGTTTCGGCTCGGCTCTATGCGTCTATTTCATAGGACGATTGGTACTCAGGAGGCTGATAAATCGGACCTGCCCTCATCTGAGGGGGCCTTCTGAAAGTCGAATCTATAATCACATCCTGTGGCCTTTGGCAGTAGCGACCTCTCTGCTGTACGCGATGGTCGGCAGCCGTGACTTGGCCGTCGACGTCTTCTATTTTCTGTTGCCCTGGGCACCAACCATCGCCGCTGTCCTGGCCACCATCAGCCTCGTTCGGGGAATCGACTTGGCTTTCAACGAGGTCGTGTGCCGCAGCCACAACATCGCCATGCCGGCGCTCGTTCGCAACATCGTGATGGCTTCGGTCTACTCTTTGGTCGTCGCGGTGGCTGCCATTCGTCTCTTTCACCTCGATGTGGTCTCATTTTTAGCCACATCAACGGTCGCATCGCTGGTCTTGGGGCTGGCCCTTCAAGACACTCTCGGCAACATTTTCGCTGGCGTTTCATTGGCCGTGGAGGGGGCTTTTCGCGCCGGAGACTGGGTTCGTGTCAACGAGGTGGTGGGTAAAGTCCACGAGATAAACTGGCGAGCCGTTCAATTGATAACCAACGAGCGCGTGCTTGTGAGCCTTCCCAACAGTGTGGTGGCCCGTGGTGCGCTTACGAACCTCAGCCGCCCTATTCCAGAGCAGTGCGAAGTGCTTCGAGTGGGAGCCGCCTACGGTGAAAACCCCACGATGGTAACGGCCGCTCTACTCAGGTCTGCTCAAGATGTGGATTCCATTCTGAGCGAGCCCCCTCCGCAGGTCTTTATAGAGAAATTCGCAGAGTCGGCTGTGGTATACGCCCTCCGCTTTTGGGTGACGGAGAAAGGCTTCGAGCGCGAGGCGCGCAGCACACTTCTGCGCAATACCTGGTTTCGCTTCAAGCGCCTTGGCATCAAAATCCCCTTTCCCACGCGAGAGTACATAAAGCTTGACTCGACAGTGCCGACTCCAGAGGACATCGAACGAGTGCTGGCCTCCGTGCAGCTTTTTGCCGATCTCTCTGAAGAACAGCGAGAGCGACTGGCGAGCTCCTGCACGGTGCAAAACTATACCGTGGGGGAACTCGTTTTTGAGGAGGGTGATTCGGCTGAAAGTTTCTTTGTCGTCTTGAGCGGTGAGGTCGAGCTGTCCACCCGGCCGGGAACTGGAGAGTCGCTCCCAATAGGCGGTGCCGGTGTTGGTGATTTCTTCGGAGAGATGGCCCTGGTAAAAATGCGAACTCGACTCTTACAGGCTCGTGTTGTGAGCGATTCTCAGCTGCTGGAAATCACATCCGAGGCCTTCCACCAGTTGCTGGCAAGCTCCGAAAAGATGGCCGAGAGGATCAGCACAGTGATGGCCGACCGTTTGCGCGAGCGGCACGAGAAAGCCGAGCAGGCGGGCTGGGATTCTCCGGAGCCCAAGATGGACTCACCGGGAGTTCTACGCTGGCTGCGGGATGCGTTCCGATTCCATTGAGAAGTTTTACCGTGGGGCCGTTCCAGTCGATCCCTTCAGGGACTCCGAGAAGAGCTCACAGGAGGGAGAATCTGCAGCCAAAGCTGCCTTGGTCGTCACTCTCCAACGCTCTGACATTGTCCTCTTCCTTTGATGTCAAAGAAAGAGGAATGCCAGGGTAGGGCAGAAAGAAAGACCGACTAAATTGAGCCCCTAGTTCCAGGGGGGGGCTTCTAGGAGAATTCATGAATAAGAAAATTTTCTCAAAGGGTAGGGTGCTTTGTGGCGCGAGCCTAACCGCGGCTGTCTGTCTGACGGGTTGTGGGAGCGACCTCGACGACTTCGTTTTCACTAACACCAATCCACAGGTTCAAGTGGCGCCCGTGGCGGTCAACGATGCCTTCAACGCACTCGGCAACGCCACGGTGAACCAAG
>CAZVVF010000799.1:0-2961 GCA_964630575.1 uncultured Burkholderiales bacterium
CTCATCGGTGGCAGCGAGCATGGGGCCGGCACAAAAATTGAGATGGCCGGTTGGAAGATGCAGCCACAGATGAAGACCGATCGCTGCATCGACACCGTCGAGAACGCCCTCGGCGATCATGGGGGCGGCGCCGCCTGGACCTTCTTCTGCTGGTTGAAAGAGAAGCCGGATCGTGCCTTTGATCTGGTCTTTTCGCTGCATCAGAATCTTGGCAGTGACCAAGAGTATGGCGGTGTGTCCATCGTGCCCACAGGCGTGCATCTTGCCGGGGGTTGAAGAGGAGAACGGTAGACCTGTCTGCTCGGTAATAGGAAGGGCGTCCATGTCGGCTCTGACTAAGATTGTTGGGCCAGCCAAGCCGCCAACGATATCGGCTATGATGCCGGTTTTGGCGATCCCAGTCTTGGGCTCAAGCCCGATCTCACGGAGGTATCCCTCGACGATAGAGGAGGTTCTCACCTCTTCAAAAGCGAGCTCCGGGTGCTGGTGAAAGTCACGGCGAAGTCGAACGAGTTCCTCTTTGAACTCGGCGATTTCATCGGTGGGTTTAGGCTGGACGTCTGCTGTGCATTCGAACATGAGGCGGCCTTCGGCCCCTGGGGCGCGGTGCCTCCCAGGCGGGTGCAATGGGCCCAATTGGGACCTATTCAGATTTTCGATACAAGCATGACGGAGGCGATCGGAAGGCACACATTCTCACCCATCGAACGTCATGCCCTATGAGCAGTGAGTTGGTTTCGATGGAGTCTGAGGCAGCGGATAACGAAAACGTAGAGGCGACGGTCCTAGTGGTCGATGACGAGGTGAATATCATAACGCTTCTGCAGACCTGGCTTGAGACGATCGGGTGTCGCGTGGAGTCGGCCACCGACGGTGAGAGTGGCGTTCACAAGGCACGAGAGCTTCGGCCTGACCTGATTCTCATGGACGGAATGATGCCTAAAATGAGTGGCTTTGATGCCTGCAAGAAGCTCAAGGAAGACACTTCGACGCGGGATATCCCAGTTATTTTTCTGACCGTTCAGGGCGAGGTCAAGGATGTGGTCAAGGGTCTCGAATTAGGGGCGCACGGCTATATGACCAAACCCTTTAAGCCTCAGGAACTCTTGGCCCGGGTCCGCTCCACCCTCAAGATCAAGCAGATTCAGGACCGGCTCAAGGTCCACACCCACAAACTGCGTCAACAATGGAATTGGATGCACGGTGTGGTGGAGAGTCTACCCATCGGGTTGCTCGTCTTTGACCCGGAGACAACCAGCGTTATTTATATCAATGAGTGCTTGACCGAGATGCTCGGCCTGAAAGACTGGTCAGAGCGCAGCAAGGAACTTTCTAAGGAGCTCACCTTTCTAAAGGGCTCTGAGATCGCCAAGGGAGTTTGGGATCTCGAGGAGAGTCTCGACGAAGTCTTGAGGGTGACTTGGGCTGGCGAAGACAAGGGGCTCTGTCGAGTTCGGGCACGAACCTTCCAAAAGAACGGTCGTGTCGGTCGCCAGCTTCTCATTGAGCCCGACACCACAGCCTAAAGGGTCTTGTGAGGGTGGTGGCGCTCCCCTGAGGCAACGGTGGTCCTCACGCGCTGCGAGGACCCCGCGAGAGCGACATGGTCTCGCGAGGGTTTAGAAGTGGGGCGGAATTTCCAGAAGCTCTTCAGTCAAGGGGCTGCTCGCGGTGGTGAGGGCCAGAGCCTGTTCGAACCAAGCCTTGTCCGACTCGCTCAGGCCGGGCAGTGCGAGTCCCTCTTTGGCCGCGTCGCTCGCTGCCGAGTGCTCGTCGCTCATGGACAGGATGACGACTTGCTCCTTTTTGGGACCAGCTTGATCCGGCAGAGCCTCGATAGCCTGCTCTAGAGTCTTGGCCGCATCGGCCATTTTCTTGAGCCGTCTGTAGGCACGAGTGAGATCGAGGTAGACTTCGGGTTGAGGAGAGTTGGACAACAGCTTTCGGAACTGGACGACCGCTAGCGTGTCCTTTCCAACGTGGCTGTAAGCCCGGGCGAGCCAGAGCAGGCACTCCGGCTTGTCGGAGTTCTTCTTCTGAAGCTCGCGGAAGAGGTCTATGAGTTTTCTGGCATTGGCCTTGGTTCCAAAGCGCTCGTAGGCTGCCTTGAGGGCCGATCGGTCCTGCGGGTCGGCTGTGAGTTTCTCTCGGAGGACATCGATGGCCTCGTCGGGCGACTCGGGCAACTCTATGGCGACAATCTCGCCATCGCCACCAGCGGCGGACTCTGCGGCTGAACTCTCGGCCAAGAAAGCGGCTGCCGCTTCGTTGTCTGGGTCCAGTTCCTTGAGTTGGGTATAGAGTTCTTTGGCTTTGTCCTGATCCTGAGAATCTTTAGCGGCGGTCGCTCGCCCCTCGATGGTGGCGATCAGGAGAGGACGTTTGGCCTCTTCGCTGAGGTCAGAGTCGCTGAGCGCCTGTGCGGCCTCGTCGAATTGGCTCTCGCCGATCATCGCTTCGATCGCCTTCGTTGCGATCTCAGCGCTCAGGGCTTTACCAGCTTCGGATTCAGCCAGGGCGTTGGCCTTTGCGAGACAGTCTTGGGCAGCGTCTGTATCGCCGCTCTCAAGACTCGCTTTGGCGAACTCGACCCACAGTTCTGCGGCACTCGACTTGAGTGTGTCCTCGACAGACGCGGCCTCAAGCCTTGAGAGCAAGGACTTGGAATCTTGGGGTTGGCTCTCCTTGAGGGCTTGCGCTCTGGAGACTAAGAGTTTGTTCAAGTCAGACTCGCTGGCGCCGGCCTCTTTGAGTCCGTCGAAGGCCGCCAGGAGCGCTTCGCCCGTTTGGGCCTCGATATCCTGGGTGAAAAGTTGTTGGCGCAGGGTCTTGATCTCGTCGTGCTTTTCGGCTCCCACTTTGCCGAGCCAGGCTGCGGAGAGCTCCAGGGCTGTAGCGAGTTGGCCTTCCTCTTTGCTGGAGTTGACGAGGGCCTGGTAGAGTCGATGGCGATCGTCTTCG
>CAZVVF010000800.1:0-2961 GCA_964630575.1 uncultured Burkholderiales bacterium
CGCCTTGGGTGGTGGCGCTCAAGCCGGAGCCAAGTTTGGGGGAGGGAGGGGCTTCTCTCCGGCTCATATGTTATAACCTTGAGCCCCCTCTAAGGTTCCCCTGGGGAGGAAAGTTTTTTTCGGCCCAGGGTGGGAACCCATGTCAGTCCAGGGGCAAGCCGCAACTCGTTGCCAGGCGGTTCCGCTCTGCGGGACTGAACAATTTCCATTCCCCAGGTTTGAGATCGCCCAACTCCCACTCCCCGAATCGACTCCGGTGGAGGCTCGTGAGGTGGTTTCCGACGGCGGCGACCATTCTTTTGACCTGATGGTAGCGGCCTTCGGTCAAGATGAGTTCGAGGGAGCGGTCCCCCGTTTTTCGGCACTGGGCCGGCGCCAGGGGCTTGTCGTCTTCGGGTAGGCACCACCCGCCTTCGGCGAGTCTTGCGACCTGTTGCTCTTCCACTGGGTGGGCGGTCTCGACCTGATAGACCTTTTCAACCTTCCAATTGGGTGAAATGAGTCTGTGCAGCAATTGGCCGTTGTCGGTGAGCATGATGAGACCGGTGGTGTCTTTGTCCAAACGTCCAACGCACGAGAGTTGAGGCTCGCGAAGGAAGTAGCGCTCCGGCAAAAGCTCATAGATGAGGGGAGGTCGGTCGCGATGGCTGCAGGTGAACCCTTCCGGCTTGTTCATCAAGAGGATCAATTCCGCAGGGTCCAAGGGAACGCCGTTGAGCAGGACCTCGCTGGCGTTGGCTTTGTCTGAGGCCTTCTTGTAAGGTTTGCCCTCCAGATCGGTGACAGCGCCTGAACGAATGAGCTTACCCGTCTCTTTGCGGCTGCAGTATCCCAAATTGGAAAGCAGTCGGTCTAGCCGTACGCTCATGATCGGTGCCCCCGCAAAACGGTGAAGCCGTCTTGTCTGACGATCTCTTCGACCTCTGGAAAGAAAGCTTGCATGATACGTTTGTAGGGAAGATGAGAATTGCCCACTAGAAACAGTTGTCCTCTCGTTTTTAAGAGCTTGTGCCCGACGGCCACGAAGGCACCGCCCAGCACCGGCTCAGCTTTTTTCCCAGTGTGGAAAGGGGGGTTGGTGATCACGGTTCGCATGGACCCGAGAAGGTTTTTGAGCGCGCCGGATGACGGGTCGGTGGCATCAGCCCAGTGGTAGTGTGAGTTCGGTCGATCGATGTTGCGCTCGGCAGCCTTTAGGCCACGGAGGTCCGCTTCGATATTGTGCAGTTCCAGGTTGCTCGGGAGTTGGCATCCCAAATAGCCCCAGCCCGATCCTAGGTCGGCGACTGGACCACTAAAGTTCTGCTGGGCCAAGGCTTGGCCTAGAATCGCGGAGCCTCGGTCTGGCTTGTCCCAACTGAAGAGGCCTGGAATGCTCTGGAACGAGTGGCTGTTTTGCCGATAGTTAAAGAATGCGGCCTCTCGGTCAGACTTTCGAAGTGGACTCATGACCAATAGGCGGGACTTTCGCCCGACCTGTTCCTTGACCAGGCACTCTGGGTCGACGAGGCTCTTCTGAACGGACTTACCGCCGTACTCGTTGGGCAAGACAAAGTAGAGAAGTCCATCGTCGCTGAGACGGCTTCGGCAAGCGCGCACAAGACTTCGGTTCTCTTCCTTGTGCCGCCCCCCAAAGTACACGATCTGTTGCCACTGGGTCTGTGTCGATTCGAGCCAACCGGATTGGGTGAGGCGCTTGTGTTCGGGATACCAGGGATGAAGGAAGCGCGAGGCTTCCGTGTGGAGCGGCGTATCGCCCGGAGGCTTGAGCCAGAGCGTGGGGCGTTCGGGGAGTTCCTTCATAAGGAGTTCCCGCGCCCTCATCAAAAGAGGGTCTGTTGGAGATAGGCTTGACACCCGGTCTAGTTGGAGCCACAGCCGCAGGCTCCTTTATGATTTGATCCCAAGATGAGCTTTGTGTGGAAACTCTCGCACGGTGTTTGAGGTTGATAATTTATAAGAGGTGGTAAATGAAACGACGCGTGGTAACAATTTTGGCCTTCACCCTTTTGATCGTCGGGTGCGCGTGGGCTGGGGGGCCCAAAGGAAACGGAATGTCTGAACCGAGGAGTGAATCGATGCCGAACCCTGATACATTGAAGAAAGCCACCTTTGCGGGAGGATGTTTTTGGTGCACCGAGGCGGTGTTCCAGGAACTGCAAGGGGTCTACAAGGTGACCTCTGGCTATATGGGAGGTCACGTTGAGAATCCGAGCTACGAAGCCGTCTGCACGGGTACGACGGGACACGCTGAGGCCGTCGAGATCCTCTACTCTCCCGAGGAAGTGACCTTTGAGGAACTCATGGAGGTTCACTTCAAGACCCACGACCCCACAACTCTCAATCGCCAAGGAGTCGACCGAGGCACTCAGTATCGAAGCGCCATCTTTTTCCACGATGAATCGCAAGAGAGAGCGGCTCGGGAGATCATCGAGAGCCTCACGGAGCAAAAGGTGTACCCTGACCCCATCGTGACCGAAGTGACGGCAGCGACGACCTGGTATCCGGCTGAGAACTACCATCAGGATTACTATGCCAACAACGCTCGCGCCGGCTACTGTCAGATGGTGATCACTCCCAAGATCGAGAAGTTCCGCAAAGTGTTCGCCGATAAGGTTCGAAAAGCGAACGCCCAGGACTAGAGTCTCGCTACCTCAAGGCCTGAGACGGCTCAGCCTACTGTTCACCCTTGACATAGCTGGAGGCTTGGCTGGCCCACTGGGCGCCCTTTTGGATGGCACTGGCTCCACCATCTAGAATGGTGGCTCCTGTGCCTGAGGCCAATCCAGCCGACCCACCGACGAACGCTCCCAGCTTTCCAGCGACTTCTCGAGTCCCATTGTAGGCGACGTTCCAAGTGCCTTTTGTGAATTGAGGCACAGAGGCGATGAGTTCTTTGCCAGCGACAGCCTCGCTCTTGGCTCGCTTGATACCGTCTGGTAGCCCTTTCCCTAGAGCCGC
>CAZVVF010000801.1:0-2945 GCA_964630575.1 uncultured Burkholderiales bacterium
TTGGCAGAGAACGAAAAAAGGGACCCGGTGTCGGGTCCCTTTTGTTTGTTGTCGAGCCGTTCGTCTATTTGATTTCGGGCTGATAGGTGACGTAACGAAGCGCTTTGTACTGGTTGGTCTGAGGAAAGTATCTCAGAAAGGTCGCCGCGATTTCGTCGTAGTTCAGGTTGAGGCGGAATCCGTTGTTGTGTCCACCCGAGTTCTTTTGGGTCTGGCGAGACACACCGGAGATAACACCGCCGTAGAGGTTGAAGTCACCGAGACGGTCGTTCGAGTACATCGCTGTCTTGTCGCTCCCGAACCCACCTTGAACAACCACGTTGCCGTGTACGTCGGTGACGTTTCGGCCGGCCATCAGAACGGCGTAGACGTTGATACCACCCGAGAAACCACCACCGGAGAACCAACTGTCGCGGTTGCCACCGTCGCTGTTTTCGTATTTGTGCGAACTGCTCGAAGGCTTCAGGTTGGTCTCAGCCGACAAAAGTCCCAGAATGTGTTCCGGTCCGGGGCTCTTGTTGCCGGGAACCAGGCGGTTCTTGCCATCGTTGAGAGGATTTCCCTCGCCGTCGGTGTCGCTGCCATCGTAGTACTGCAGGATGCTGTCACGAATCTCGATCTTCTTACCGGCCCCTACGTTGGTAGCCAGAACGCGACCTTGGTAATCTAGGTTACCAGACTCGTCTTCGTACTTGGCTCCCTTGTTGGTCCCTCTGACACCTTTGAGGTCGACATCGCTGAAGACAACTCCATTGGTGCGACCTTCCATAACCGTGTACTCGGCGTCGTCGGTGTAGTCTTTGTTGATAACCACGGTGGAACCATCGCCGACGGTGAGGCGAGGGTCGGCCGGGTCAGTGATGACCTCGCCGTTGATCTTCATCCCGGACTTGAAGGGAATGTTGTAGTCCGTATCGTTGACTTCAACCACGGAGTTCCAGTTGTTCACACTCTTGGTGCCGTATTTGGGCTCAGCACCGGGGTAGTCTTCGTCCACACTCATATACTTGGTACCGTTGGGAACCGCATCCGGGTCGCTCGCATCGGCGGAAACCCAAACCGTTTTCTCGGGGTGAAGAATAGGGTCGCCGTCGCCCCACTTCGAGCAGTAGTTCTCTTCGTGGGTTCCGTTTTCGACTTTTTTCCATTTGTTCACGTTGTAGGTACAGGTGTTGGCAACCGTGATGGGCTGAGAGATACCACCTTCACCGGGGATGAACTCTTGGTGCGTCCCACACTTCGAGGCGTTCTGTTGCGTTACCTCAACGACTTCCTTGACCCATTTGTAGTCCTGAACCGTTTTGGTACTCGTCTTGACGCACACGGTCGTCTTCTCTTCCCAAGCGGGGATGATGTTGGATTTTTTGTACTGAGGCACGTCGGCAAAGTAGCTCACCTTCGATGGGTCTTCCACCGTCGTCTTGCCTTGTCGCACACGGATCGCCTGGTGACCTTCAGGGGTGATGTCGAGAAGGACATCGTCGGCGTTCTTGGCGCGGACAAAAATCCCACCGGCGACCTTGCCGTCTGGCACGTTGGCCACACCGGACTCCGTGTTCACCAAAACCGAGTCGATGTCACCGTAAGCAGCAGCTTTCCACTCAGCGTTGGTAGTGGGAATCGGAATGTCGGTACCGGAGGCGTCTTGGCCCCAAGCCTCAGTGCGCAGGTAAGAGTTCTCCTCTGGCATCGGGACCTCTTGAATAGCGCGGATGTTCTCGCGACCGTCGGCGACGATCTTGTCGTAGCGGTCGGCGATGGGCGTCCCGGCGCTGTCGTAGGGCACCAAGCCCAGGTTGGCCGCGTAAGCGTTTCCGTTAGCGTACAACACGCCGTCACCATCGAGGTCCAGAGTGTTGTCGGGGGAGGTCGAACTGCCTGCAAACGCACTCGACTGAGTGATTCGAGCCAAGGGGCCACTGACCCACGGGCCTTCGGTACCGGTCCAGAAACTGCTGTCGGGAACCGAGACCCTCAAGTAGCCGTTGGTGTGGAGGGGTCCTGTGATGGCGTTGGGAGCCATCGTGAAGACGAAGTCGTTCTTCCAGTCTGAGATGTAGAGCGCGTAGTCGGCGAAACTCTTGTTCTGAACCACCAACTTTGCCACTTTCACTGGTTTCTTGTAGTGATAAGCGCAAGTCTCAATGGTGTAGATTCGGTCGAAGAAGTCGGTGTCGTCGATGCGAATGCGGGAGAGAAAGCTCCACGCCTCGTCCACTTTGTGAGCGTCGAGTATCGACTGGTCGACATCGGAGCCTGCTGGCCACTCATTGGTGAAGTCATCCTCGTGCGACCCGAAGTTATCGACGTTGTATTGCTCAGCCTCCTCCTGGCTGATGATGAAGGATGGCCTGTTCTTGGCCCATCTGTACTTCAACCAACTCACAGCGTGCCGACCTCCACTGTCAGCGGCGTAGGTCGCCTGTATGCTTCGTCGGCTGTGATTGGCCGAGTGATACTCGGCCGGAATAATCTTAAAGAAAACAACCGATAGAGAAAGGAGCACGATCAAAAAGAAGATCGATAGCAACAAAATGCTACCCCTCTTGCCCCTTCTCCCTCTTTTGTCAATAGCCATTCTTGCCCGTCCTTTCCTTACATGCACCCAAGTACTAGGACCCGTTCGCACAATCTAACCCTAGAATAAGAATAAAATGACCGGCTGTAGTCAACCCAGGGTCCAAATAATGACTAAAAGTCATGCATTAGAGTCTAAAGGACACAACGAAAAACGAGACCCCGAAAGGTCCCGTTGCACCATGCCCGTATGCGGCTTGGATTCAGTTGTAGCTGCTCGAAGGCAGGTTCAAAATCGCCTGGGCCTGCTCAAAGACGTCGATCTGGTTCCCCGCCGGGCCTTTGCGCTTGCCCACCGTGTGGATGTTCACCTCAACGCTGTCGGCGGCGAGTCGGTGACAAAAGAAGTACTGAACATCAAAGCCCAA
>CAZVVF010000802.1:0-2941 GCA_964630575.1 uncultured Burkholderiales bacterium
TAAAGAAAAAAGTGGTCCGAGCGGACCACTTTTTTCTTTGTCAGCAAAGGCCTATGAGAGCCGCTTAGACTCCAACGGAATGGTCTCCGGCCAAGTAAGCGTAGTCGAATCCGAGTTCCTCAGCTAAGAAGATTCCATTCTCCATCACTTGGAAGTCATCGATCCAAACATCGCATGATCCCGTTATCACATCAACGTGAGTCGGGCAGGACCACGGAGTATTGGTCTGACTGCCATAGGGGTCTCCGAAAGCGATATGAATGCCCGGCATCTTCTCATCTTGGAGCAGGTTTCCGGTGAACTCAAAAACCGCCAGGTTTGTGCCAATGGCAAACTCACCAACGCGATCGGAATGCTCGGCTTTGTGGCAATACTCCCAAAACTCTTTTTCAAGATCCTTGTTGGCGCATTCCACTCTTTTGAGATATCCACCCTCGAGGTGAAGCGTCATGGGCGTTTCGTCCAAAACACCGTACTTGGAACTGAAGTGGTCCCCAACGCTGCCGTCGACCACAAAGACGCCGTCGACGGAGATCGGTGCGGTGAAAATCTCACCACCGGGTAGGTTGGACCACACTTCCTCGATGATCCCGCTGGTCTTTCTCCAAATTCGCTCTTGGCTGAAGGTGGCGACCATATCTGTTCCACGGCGGCTCTTGACTGTGATCGTCTTGGCCAGCTTGGCTTTCGCCAAAAGAGACTTCGAAACTTCGTCGACCTTGCGGAAGTCAGCTCGCATGCCTTGACACATGATCTCCTCGGTGATGCCGACCATGTGGGCATATCGAATGCCATTGGCTTCGACCTTACCCACGAACTGCTGTCGGGATCCCAACTCATTGGGTTGTGGGTTGACACAGTAGAGACAGACTTCACACTGCTCCAACTCATTCATAATCGAGTCTGGAAGTTTCTCTGCCGGACGAGCCACGTGGTCTTCGAGGATCATCAGCTTGCAGCTCTTCGCGACCTTCTTGGCCACATCGTAGATAGAGGCACCTACGGGAAGAGTCTTCCTATCAGTAAGAATAAAAACTCGTTGTTCCGGTTGAACGTCAAGGCAAACTCTGATGGCCTGCTCGGCTCCTGGTATTAAACTCTGGTCATATACGTAAGTCATGGTATCCATTTCAATCTCCCTGGAGGCAGAACTTACCCGTTGAGCTAGAAAACTTAAACATGTCGTTGCCTGTTAACGTTCATGTTACGTCTGCCAGAGCGATAATGACTATTGTTAGAGCATGTTAATCAAGTCCAGCAAGGTGGCGATCCCACAGACTCGCCGTCGAGCACCACATTCGGAAGCGAAAAACTCACCAACAGATCAAGTTGACGTTCGTGTTCCCTTCAAAGAGCGCGCTGTCACAACAGCGATCGTGGGTGCCTCTTTAGGCACCATGCTCGGAGAGACTGCTGGAGAAATCGGATTCGTGGGTGGCGCCGCCTACTTGGGCCACGCCATAGGAAGCACCTTTGCCAACCCCACCGTCGGTAGCATAGTCGGAGCGACTCTCGGAGCCGGCGCAGGCTATCTCGCAGAGAGAAAGTTCCCCGTAGGAAAAACCTTAGGTGGGGCTGCCGGATTCATTTCCGGTGGACTGATCGGTGGACTCACCGGCACGGCCATCGCCGGCCTCTCGTCCCTCTTGGATGCGAACCCTTTCAAGTAGACCCAGAATCTCCGAACCCTTTTCCATCGATCGATCCAGATGGAACTTTAGCTCAGGTATCTTCCGCAGCTTGACCACCCGATTGATCTCTTTTCGGAAAAAGCTCCGGCTGCGAATCAGGGCTTGATGGAGATCATCAAGTTTGGACTTGTCGCCCAGATAGCTATATCTGACATCGGCTGAGGCCAGATCCTTCGCTACTTCTATGCGCAAAAAAGTCACGAGACCTTCCGAGGGGATGCCCGGGTCTTTCAGTTTCCTAAAGACCTCGGACACCACCTCAAGCAGAAGATCCTCAACGCGCTCGCGCCGATGACGTTTAGCCACTAAAGGCTCTCTCTAGCAACAGCTTCTTCGCGGAACGCTTCGATAACGTCTTTCTCTTGGATGTCGTTGAAGTTGGAGATGGAAATACCACATTCGTAGCCTTCCGCAACCTCTTTGACGTCATCCTTGAATCGACGTAGACCGCTGAGCTTACCTTCACAGATAAGAATTCCATCACGCACAACTCGGATCTGAGCGTCTCTGGTAATCTTGCCTTCGGTAACGTAACAACCAGCAACCTGACCGACTTTGGAAATCTTGAAGACCTCGCGGACTTCGATCTTTCCGAGTTCCACTTCCTTGATGACTGGAGCCAAGAGACCCGTCATAGCGAGCTCGACCTCTTCGATCGCGTGATAGATGACCTTGTAGAGACGCATCTCGACTTTTTCTTGGTCAGCCATACGCTTCACAGAGGTAGCAGGACGTACATTGAAACCGATGATAATCGCATCCGAGGCACTCGCCAACATGATGTCCGATTCAGAAATGGCACCAACCGCCCCGTGGACGATCTCTACCTTGACTTCATCAGTCGTCAGGTTCAAGAGCGAGCCAGTGATGGCTTCAACAGCACCCTGGGTATCGGCCTTAACCAACAACCTGAGTTCCTTCTGTTCGCCCTTCTTGACCTGGCTGAACAACTCTTCGAGAGTGGTTCGCCCAGTGCCCTTGATTCGTTTCCGTCTCGATTTTTCAGTTCGCGCTTCAGAAACCTGACGCGCCATCTTCTCATCTTTAACGACTTCCAGCGAGTCCCCGGCTTCAGGAACGTCGGACAACCCTACGATGGAAACAGGAATCGAAGGACCCGCTTCCTCGGTTGGCTGACTCTTGTCGTCGAGCAAGACTCTAACCCGTCCGTAAGCATCTCCGACCACAACCATATCGCCGCGTCTCAAGGTACCGTTCTGAACCAGAACCGTAGCCACAGGACCAAGTCC
>CAZVVF010000803.1:0-2934 GCA_964630575.1 uncultured Burkholderiales bacterium
GCAAATGGGTCTTTCATGGACATCTCCGATCGCTGGGCGCTTCTGGTCTGGTTCTCAGAACCCTGGTTCTTCGCCGAACAACTCTTTCGGGAGCAAGGTGCCGAGGCTAGGACGACAAAGAAAGACCGATGCAAAGTCACTCGGGAGACACGATCAGTAGCCAAGAACCAGATGTTACACTGGACCAGATCCCTCACTCGGTAGAGTCTGCGCGCCAGGCGTTCGCTGCCGGAGTCACGCACTCTGTGGATTGGAGAATGGATCAGCTCGATGGCCTTCTTCGCTTTCTGAAGGAGCAGCAGGGTCCCATTTTGGAGGCTCTCTCAGAAGATCTAGGCAAGCCTCATTTCGACGCTCTGATGAGTGAGATCGTCTCTCTTGAGATGGATATCCTCTATGTCAAGAAGCGCCTGCGAAAATGGATGAAGCCGGTGGCGGTCGGCACCGCTCTCATCAATCAACCTGGGCGCAGTGTGATCTATAGGGAGCCACTCGGAGTGGTTCTGATCATCTCGGCCTGGAACTATCCCTTGCAACTGAGCCTCGGCCCCCTGATCGGGGCTCTGGCGGCGGGGAATGCGGTTGTGCTCAAGCCCTCTGAGGTGGCACCATCCATCAGCGCCCTTTTGGCGCGTAGCCTACCTGAGTATCTCGATGGCCGCTGTATCAAGGTGATCGAGGGGGCTGTCCGCGAGACCACCAAACTGCTGGAAGAGCGCTTCGACCACATTTTTTACACCGGAAACGGGACGGTCGGTCGCATTGTGATGAGAGCGGCCTCGGAGCACCTGACCCCGGTGACTCTGGAGTTAGGAGGCAAGAGCCCGTGCTTGGTCGATGAGACGGCCGATCTCACGATCACCGCGCGGCGCCTCGTTTGGGGCAAGTTCTTCAATTGCGGGCAAACCTGTGTCGCCCCTGACTATGTCTTGGTTCAGGAGTCTGTCCTGGATGCTTTGGTGGAGGAGATGGTGGCTCAGGTCAAGCGTTTCTGGGGCGACAAGCCCAAGCCCGGGGTCGACTACGCGCGCATCGTGAACGCCCGCCACTACCAACGACTCATGAAGCTCCTCGATGGTGCTGGGGACATCGTGTGCGGAGGCTATGGAGAGGAACAGGAGGGCTTCTTGGCTCCCACCTTGGTGACGAATGTCCCCGAGGATTCTCCTCTTATGCGAGACGAAATCTTCGGGCCCATCCTGCCGATCATCGCTGTTGCTGATCTAGACGCGGCTATAAGGTTTGTCCGATCGCGTCCCAAGCCGTTGGCTCTTTACCTCTTTTCTAGGAGCGAAGAGAACCAGCAGCGATTGCTGGAAGAGACCTCGAGCGGGGGGGCCATGATCAATCATTGTCTGCTCCACAACATGTCTTCAGACTTGCCTTTTGGAGGAGTGGGCGAAAGCGGTATGGGCTGCTACCACGGCCGCTCGGGCTTTGAGACCTTTAGCCACCGCAAGAGCGTTCTCAAGAAGCCCATTTTCCCGGATTTGGTGTTGCTCTACCCTCAATACTCTCGTCGCATCGCGCCCTTGGCGGAGAGGCTCGTCGCATGCTGGCGAGCGCTTCGTGGGACATAGGATCCCCTCGGAGTAGGAACCTCCCGCTGAACAAAAAGGGGCGCTCTAGCGTGGCTCCAACGCCTGTCCGATCTCCTCAAGGAAGGCCTGGCGAATCCCTGGGTGTAGCGCTATCTCACCGTGTCCGGCGGAACCGACGTCAACGATCTCTCGGTTGAGAGCCCCTGCAACGGGGCTTCCCTGGATACCGACCAGGGGACGGATTTTCAGCCCTTGAGTGTCTTGGCGTTGGAAAAAATTGAGGAACTTTTGGGTATTGGAAGGCGCGTACAGGCTCTCTGGTTGGGAGCGAGAGCGCACCAGCGGAGGCCAGACTTTCTTCTCTCTGAGATTGAGGGAGCGACGGATGCGGTTGAGGTTGTGTTCTGTCCCCTTGTTGATCAGTTCACGACCGCCTTCTAGAAAGGCTTCGTGGGCCTCACGGACCGGGTCGATGGTTAGGGTGGCAGAGAAGCTCAAAGGTGCGCCTTGTGGATCTTTGATGCTCTTGGCCTTTTCCATGAGCTTGATCAAACTCCGGCCACCGCTGCTGTGCGAAATCAGTACAAATTTGGGGGATTTTCCTTGCTTTTGGGCTTGAGTTTGAATGTCACGAATAGCCTTGAGCGCCCCCTCGATCCCTGGGGTCTGGCCCCGATAACTATCGTAAGATTCGGCTAAGAGTTCAGAGAAGTTGGGGTCCTTGAAGGCTTCCAGCCCACTCATGACCTCGAGTTCTTCACTGGGAAAGCTCAACCACTGGACGCGTTCGCTGAGTTCGGGTGAGCGAATGAGGCTCTCGAGGGGCCCACGGCTGAGGCCCGACCATCCTGGGTCGCGACCTTCGTGCTTTTCCAGAGCGTTGCTGACGGATACGGATAGGGAAGCTCGATCGCCGTCGACCCGCAGCCCTTGTTTTCGGAGTTTGGCAGCGGCAGCCTGGATGACCGGGGCCTTTCTGGCGTGGAATCCGCCGGTGCCCTCGAGAGCGATAACCACAACGTCGGAGCCGTCGTAGTGGACGAGGTCAGACTCTTTGGCTTGGCCAGAGCTGAGATCCTGGGCCTGAATTCGAGAGCGGAGGTCGTGGCGAGTCTGGCCCGGTTTGTCCGGCGCCATCCGGTAGCTTTGTTGGAGCGCCCAGTCGGTGGCCTCTTGAATCTGCTCGGCTGAGGCCACCTTGTATTGGCTGGAGACTCTAGACAGGTCGATGTCTCGAAACTCGCTCGCCGACCAGGTTGCGTGCTCGCTTGGAATCGGCATTTCAGGCTTGCTGCAAGACCCGGCGATCCCTACCACTGAGAGGCCAGCGAGAAGCAGGGCTTTCATGGAGAAACTGTCTCGGGGTGAGGGAGCAAAACTGTCTTGATAAGAG
>CAZVVF010000804.1:0-2934 GCA_964630575.1 uncultured Burkholderiales bacterium
TAGCTCCACGCGCCCAGAGAATCTCTTTTCCGCTGACGACACCAGGTGGAACAGAGCATTGAAAATGTAAGGCGCTTGTAAACGTCCGTCAGTATTTTTTTTACATACGAGTAACATTCGACACAAGATCTTAAAATTTCAGGCTTCGAGTCCGGTCTCAAATCAGTAAACTAAAGATAGACCAAAACAGACGAAAGAAGTGTGAAATAAAGATATGGCGATCAATGCTCTTGCTACAAATTCAACTCAACAGTTCCGACCCGCAGGTGGTGCCCCACAGGCTCTGAACGCTCCTGGCCAAGCCCACGCTGGCCACTCCCACGCCGGCCAATCTCGACCGGGTGACTCCTTCGGGGTCAGTCGAGAAGCCCAGCAAGCCGCTGGTGCACAAGGTGCGCAAGGAGGCGGTGCTCAGCAGTTGACTCAGGCTCTGAGCCAAGGGATCTCTCAGGTTATGCAAGCTCAGGCTCAGTCCGGCGGCGACCAAGGGCAAAGCCAGCAAGCTCTCCAACAGCTCGGACAAACCTATCAACAGGGACAACAGTCCGGACAACTCGACCAGGTTCCGCCTATGGTAAGACAAACCGCTGAATCTCTCCTCGGCATCGGTAAGGGCCAAGAGGGTCAAGAGGCCGGTAAAAGCTGTGGCGGCGGTGGCGGTGGCCAAGAAGCCGGTGGCGCAGAAAAGGGCGGCGAAGCCAGTGAGGCCGGCGAAGGCGAGGAGTCTAAGTCTGTCGACGAAGAAATTCTGAAGAAGCTCGACCAACTTCTAGGCAAAGACAAGGCCGATGAAGCAAAGGAGCATGGCAAGGACAAGAAGGCAGACGACAAAGATGCCAAGACCGACTCCAAAGCTGGAGAAGCGAAGACTGATTCCAAGGCTGATGAGGCCAACGACACGAAAGTCGGAGAAGTCAAAGCTGACAAGAAGTCTCCTAAGACGGACACCAAGACGACGAAGGCGGCACCGGCTAAGACCGCTAAGGCCTCGACTTCGAAGTCCGCTCCCAAGAAATCTTCCGGCTCTAAAAAGGCAGCCTAGAGGGTCGGCTCGTTCTGTGGAACCTAAAAAAACAGAGAGGTTCGACCTCTCTGTTTTTTTATTCCGACCCGTTCGCGAGTTCGCTTGTGTCTAGGGGACGAGCAGAACCGGGCGACTCGAGGTCACCGCCACTCGGTGACTGGTTCCGATCCTCTGCGCCTCGGCACTGATAGGATTGCTCCCTAAGACGATCAGGTCGGCGTCGATCTCCTCGGCCACTTTCAGAAGGGTAGGGTGTCTATGGCCGACACGGATACTGGTCTGCGCTTCTATCGGGCTCAATTCCCGTACCGCGCTGTCGAGGTTGGCTTGCGATTTGGCCTTGAGTTTGGCATAGAAATCTTGGGTCTCAGGATCGTCTGAGTCCGGATCGTCTACCGGTTCAAGAACGTGCAAGAGATGGACTGTGGCATCGAAGCTTTGGGCCAATTCCCGAGCGGCCATCATCGCTTTTTTGGAACCCTCGTTGAAGTCTGTTCCTACAAGTATTGTTTTCATGTGAGCCTCAATTCGCAGCGGGTCCCGTACTTTCCACTAGACCCGCTTAGCCTTTCTGGTGACAGTGTAGGTTCGTCGCAGCGGTAGGTCAACCCGCGAGTGAAGATTTCAGACCGCTTGGATGGGCCGAGCGACCACTTATCAAAAATGCTTTTCGGAAAATAAATTTTGCGCTATAATCACTATATGACAAACGGGAAAACTGGCGAATCAACGGGTGAAAGCAGGCAATTCCCGAGCGAACCGGTCATCAATTCTCCAGCGTCGCAGGGACCAGAGCGGCGCGAACCCTTGCTCCTGTCGCCCACCTGCCCCTTGTGGTCAGGCTTTTATGAGTACCGACTGAGAATTGTTCGGGTCAATGCGCTCAGGAGATACACTGAGCTTATGAACGAGCGACCCCTGAAGACACCTTCCGAGTAACACTATTGGCGTCTCCAGAGATTCTTGACTTGAGTTGACTCAGGTCAAGTCGTAGATCAGTTTATCTATCACGCGAGAGTAGGTCTGCAGACTCTCGAGGTCCAGGCGCTCGTCGTGGGCGTGCATCCCTGCACCGCAGGGACCCCAGCAGATGGATGGAGTTCCCTTGGCGCTGTAATAGCGAGCATCCGAGGCGAAGTGTTCACTGAAGAGTTTGGGCTTGTGTCCCAACACCTTCTCTCCGGTGGCTAAGGCCGCTTGAAGTTTGGGGTCGTCTTCGGCGGTGAAGAGTGGAACGGCCAATTGAATCACTTCCACCTCACTGTTGGGGAAGGAGCGCTTGAGCCAAGTGAGGATCTCTTGGGGGTCGTCCTGAGGTATGTAGCGGATGTCGATCTTGCATTCGACCGCACCGGGGACGCGGTTGTGGGAGTTCTCCCCAACGTCGATGCCGGTAACGGTTGCTGTCGTTTGCCAGATGGGTTCGACCGGTACGGGAAATCGACCCGTGAGGCTATGGAGTCCCCTGGCCAGGGCGTTCAAAGGATTTTGGCAAAGCCAGGGACGGGCTGAGTGGCCAGGATTCCCAGTCAGACGCAATTTGACCCAAAGCACACCTTTGGCCTGATTGCAGACCTCCAGGTCGGTCGGTTCACCGGCCAGGAATAGGTCGGTGTCAAACCCTTGATCGACCATGACCTCAACGCCTCGGTGCCCGCCTATCTCTTCGTCGGAGACGAATTGAACCTGGAAGTGGGGACGCTCGGCAACGGTCAGCTTGGACACTTTTCTGAGCAGCTCGACATAAACGGCGACGGCACCCTTCATGTCGTAGACGCCTCGTCCCCAGAGGAGCCCGTCATCGCGGACCTCGGGTGTAAACTGCTCAGGAGTGGCGGTGACGACGTCGACATGTCCATTGAGTATCAACGGGGCGGAGCGTCCCGCTCTGGTGCCGATGATGAGGCTTT
>CAZVVF010000805.1:0-2926 GCA_964630575.1 uncultured Burkholderiales bacterium
GAGCCCGAGGAAAATCTGGAGCTACGATGGCAAAGCTCTCCATCATCAACTCTATTCCCTGATAGGCCTCGAAGTTGCCTACATAGAGCAAAAGTAAACTCTGGTCGATGAGTTGATTCTTGATGCCACTCGGCTGCCGGGGTTTCTTGAGCAATGTGATATCGTGCAAGGTTTGCACTCGCGAGGCACCAAAGGATAAGGCCCGTTCTGTCAAAACAGGGCAGACTGGTACGACCACCATCGAGTTGCTGATGGCCAGTCGCTCGCACGCGGTCAAGAAGAATGAGACGAAGCGAAGAAGGGGAAACCGTTCGACCATTTGCTGGGCCAGGGAACTGTCCATATCGTAGACGTAGGGTAGAGCAAAAAAGAACTTGAGCAACATTCCGATATACACCGTCTCTTCGACGCAGTGCACGACATCGTATCGCTCGGTCCAGCACAGGCGCAGGCAACGTTTCAGCATCAGAAGGTCTAGGACAAGTTTTTTGAAGGAGAATCCCGGCTTGACCCGGCGTAGCCAACGGAAGTCTGGAAGCCGCTCGATGTTGACCCGTTGGTAGTTCAGATCTGAGCCTTCGGGAAAGGCGAGGACATCGACACTGTGATTTCCCAGTTCTGAGAGAGCCCTCAAGAGTAGGGCCGTGGCGATAGGGCTCCCACGCTCGGAGTAAAGAGGATGGGGAGCTAACAGTAGGATCCTCAAGTTCTGGCTTTTTCCCCGTTCAAAATGTCTTTCTCAGCGCTTCGTGATGGCCGTTCCACGGCGAGGCCTGCGCTCCTACCCCGAAGGTCACGAAGCGATCCCAGAGGGAAGGAACACCGTCTCTGGAAAGCCCTGAGATGAGCGAGCGGACGTCCTATTACTTACGGCTGCTTGTCAGTTTGGCTCTCCTGGCTCTTATCCTTAGCAGGGTAGACCTGCAAGGTCTGATCCGCGTACTGGGTGCAGCGGAACCGAAGAAGATCTGTCTTGGACTTTTTCTTTTGCTGGTCATCTCGCCCCTTTTGGGGAGTCTCAAGGTCATCGTTCTTCTACGAGGTCAGAATCACACGATCGCTTTTTCTAAGATGCTGGGTATCGACTTGACTTCAAGGTTTTACGGACTCCTTGCACCTTCGGGTCTGGGGCACGGCGCCGTTCGCTGGTATCGTTTGGGGAGCGAGATTCACGACAGAGCTGCGGCCACGGTCTGCGTCGTGTTCAATCGATTGTCCCAAACCTTGACGGTCGTGGGTATCGGTACCCTGTGTTGGATAGCCGATCACGATAAACCGGCCCTCAGCACGTCGATATTCTTTTACGGCCTGGGGGCGCTAGCGCTTCTCTACACAGCGCTGCTCACGGCACCGCCCAGGGTGATGGGGGAGAGGCTGTGTCGACGCTTTCTCCCTCAACGGGCTCTGGAACTCGCGTTGCGGTTGTTCCGATCGATGGAGACCATGGCTGGAGCCGGCTTCACGATTCATCTACTGCTGATGCTGGTCTCGGCCTGCCGTCAATCGGCGCTTATCGGCGGCGGCTTTTTCTTGGCCATGGCTTTGGGAGCCCCGGTGACTCTGGTCGATTTGGGATGGGTCAGTGCGGTGGGTTTTCTGGTGGGACACCTGCCGGTTTCTGTGGCTGAGATCGGAGTCCGAGAGTGGACCTATCTGACCATACTGGAAAGCCTGGGGGTCGAGCCGTCCGTGGCGCTCGCCTTGCCGCTTCTTCTGTCCTCCGCTAGCCTGACTGTGGCGGGTGTGGGGGGCCTTGTGGAGTTGGTTCAGGTTAGGCGTGGTCACAAGCAATAGGTTCGCATCATCACAACTCATGATCGGCCTTTCGCAAAAAGATCGAGATGCCGTCGATTTCGCCCCCCACCCGGTAATCGTCTTCAAGAGCTTGCTGAACCTCGGGAAATTGTAGGAAGAGCTTCGAGGCGGTTTTGTCCCAGACGATAACCGCCGGCGGTCGGTCGGCAAAAAGTGTTCTCCAGAGTTCGGGCTTTTTGGATCCTGAGTCTAGCGAGAGCGGATGAGACCAGTTGGCGAAGGGTCTTCGTCGAGCTTGAAACTCCCAGATCACCGCGCCCGAGAGAACTTCGTCTTCGGTCTCGGTTCGTTCCGATACCAGGGCGGCGATCGCTCGCACGGTGGACGGCGCAAAGGGGGAGTGGTAGGAGAGTCCGATTTTCGTCCCAGCGAAGATCGCAGCCGCCAGTGTGCTCGCTAGCAAACAACCGACAGCAGGGCTACGACCACGATATCTGAACACGGCCGCTCCCAGTAGCGAGGCTCCGATCACAGCAGCCAGGGCTAGAGTATGATTGAAGCTCCCAAGGAGCTGTCCGGAACAGGCCCCGATGATCAGGAGCCCGGGAATGGCCACCAGCAATCGGCTCATAGCCGCCGCCCCATACAGCTCCCTGAACCCTACAGCCGCCAGCAAGCATAGAGGGGGCAAGAACTCCAGAAAGTAGGCCTGGAAAAATCCGTGCCTACCGACGTGGTAGGCGTAGAGAAGAGCCGTGCAGCCCAGCCAGAAAATCGGAACCCCGATGTCCTGCCTTCTCATCCATGAAGCCCGATAGATGTAAAAAGCTGCCAGAGCGAGTCCGAGGAGAGGCCAATTCATAAGAGCGGGGTCCGCGAACTCTCGGACTGTCTGGACCCAGGGTTGGCTGGAGGCCCTTAGTCCGCCTTTGGAGTGGCCAAGCAGGCCGAGAAGCTCTCCGCCTGCTCGTAGGACCGCTGCAGGTGGAAAGAGCCTGTCGGACAGGAACATCTGCTTCCAGGGAAACCACCTACTGTAAATCATCATAGCGAGTGCTACCACGGCGGCCCACGAGGTCAAAAGGATAGCAGCCCCCTTTTTGCAGTGGGCTATAAAGACGCTAGAGAAAAGAAGCGCAAGCAGCACGGCCAGAGCTGACTCCCTGATATA
>CAZVVF010000806.1:0-2924 GCA_964630575.1 uncultured Burkholderiales bacterium
AGTCCATAACCTGAGCCATGACACCTGGAGTTCCCCTCATGCCGGCACCGACAATGCTCAATTTCGCGCAGTTGTGAGTGACCCGGTGGGCGATGTCCTGTCGCTCTAAGAGTTCCCGGCCCTGCGCCTCGAAGGCCTTGGTAGGCAAGATCGCATAGAGTCGCTTCGGCGTGACATTGATCAAATCGAGATTGACACCCGCCTCGGCCAATTTCTGCAACATCTCAACCTGAGTCGCCCGGTCGGAAATATCCATAATAAGACCGGTCATCCCAAACATATGGGCGATCCCAGAGATGACCCGGTCACGCTCATAAGCCTGGCGAGGAACAGCCCGCGCCATAAAGGTCCCGGGGTGATCATTGAGAGTGTTCTTGATCCACACCGGAACACCGTGGATATCGGCCATCTCGACGGCCCGTGGGTGAATCACCTTGGCCCCTTCCGAGGCCAACTCACCCATCTCTTCAAAATTGATCTGATGCAGAATCTCAGACTCGCTATAAACTCTCGGGTCTGAGGTCATAACCCCATCGACATCGGTGTAGATCTCCACAAACTGAGCCTTCAGGGCTGCCCCCAAGGCAACCGCCGAGGTATCGCTTCCGCCACGACCCAAGGTGTTGATCCGCCCGCTGGAGTTCACTCCCTGGAATCCTGTGACTACCGGAACTCCGCCGGTCTGCAGATAGGCCAGCAAGGGGGTCGGGTCGATATCCGTGACCTTGCCATCCCCGTAATCGTGACTCGTTTCAATACCGGCTTGTCGCCCGTCGAAAGAGCTACTGGGGATATCATGGGAGCGAAAGGTATGAGCCATCACGATGGCGCTTATCACTTCTCCACAAGCCATGAGCTGGTCCAACTCGGCGGGGCACTGATGCTTGGGGAAGGTCTCCACCAAGCCGATCAGAGAGTCGGTCGCGTAGGGGGAAGGAGCGCGGCCCATAGCCGAGACGACCACAACCGGCCGCAGACCCTTGCGACGGGACTCCGCGACCTTCTCCACGATCCGCTGACGGGACTCCGAAGAGGCCACCGACGTGCCTCCAAATTTCATCACCACTGTTCGCATACTTCAGGTCCCAGGACGAGAGGGCGAGAAAAACTCGCTCAGTCCAGAATATTCTCCAAACCGACAGTCAGCCCGACGAATCCCCTAACCTTGCGCACGGCCAACAAAATCCCCGGCATGTAGCACTCTCGGTCGGTCGAGTCGTGACGGATGGTGAGCGTCTCACCGGGTGCGGCCAGAATGACCTCTTGGTGGGCCAATTTTCCGGGCAGCCGAACCGAGTGGATCCGAAGTCCACCGAGGGACCCACCGCGCACGCCCTTCAGGCTCTCCTCGGAGTCTACGGGAGTTCGAAACCCGTCGACCCTAGCCTTTCGCATCAAGTCTGCGGTGCGGCGAGCGGTGCCAGAGGGAGCGTCCAACTTTTTGTCGTGATGGTACTCGATGATCTCAGCCCATTTAAAATACTTCGCGGCCTCCTTGGCAAACTTCATCATGAGCACGGCACCCAAGGCGAAGTTGGAAGCGAACAAAACGCCACAGTCGCTGGCAGCCTGTGCTATCTCCTGCTCATCGGCCGAAGGAATGGCCGTCGTACCAACGACGCAAGCCACATCGTGACGCAGGGCTGTCAGCACATTGGCCTTGGTCGAGGGCCCTAAAGAAAAGTCTATCAAGACACCGCCCTTGGCTTTCTCGATAGCCGATTCGGCATCATCTTCGAGCAAGACACCGCAAGGCTCACCACCACTGAGCAAACCGACGTCCTGCCCGATGCCACGGGCCAAACCGATCGCGCTCACCAATCTGAGGTCTACCTGCTGGAGTATAGCCTGGACGCACTGGCGTCCCATTCTACCATTCGCCCCCGCAATGACGACAGGGATATCGACGAGTTCCGTCATGACAAAACCTCTTCTCTCAAACCGCCGGCTCTCAGGTCACGACTCTCTATCTGACGGGCTTTCACCCCACGCACAGAATCGATAGGCCCAAGAACGGTAAAACTGAAATTTTTAGGATCGAGGTACTGGCTGGCCAACTCAACGACATCTTCATGACTTGTGTCCTCGACCGCCTTGATGACCTCTTCCACCGGAATCAGCCGACCGTGATTGAGATGCCCGCGAGCCAGACGGAGCATACGCATGCTCGTGCTCTCCATGCCGAGGGCCAAGTTGCCCTTCAAAAGCTCCTTGGAACGCGACAACTCCTCCGGAGTCAGCCCATCGCGGATAACATCCTCTAAAATGGAGTCCGTCACATCGAGCATCTCCTCAACAGAATTCGCACTCGTACCCACATGGACGGCAAAGAGTCCGGTGTCGGTATAGGTGTACTGATAAGTCCCGACACTGTAGGCGAGTCCGCGCTTTTCCCTGATCTCCTGAAAGAGTCGACTGGACATGGAACCACCCAAGACCGCGTCGAGTACCAAAAATGAATATCGACGAGGCTCCGTAATGTGAGTCCCACGACCCCCGTAGCAAACATAAGTTTGCTCACAGTCTTTGCTGAATACAAAATTTTCCGAAGACGGCTCGGGAGCATCCAGCGTCGCCTCAAAGTCACCCCGAGGGTAGCCGGCAAGCTGAGAGCGAACGAGTTCGACAAACTCGTCGTGGTCGACTCTCCCGGCTGCTGCGATCATGAGATTTCCACCACCATAGCGAGCGTTGAGATAATCCCTCAGGCGCTCTGAGGTCATCGACTCTACCGAGTCGCGATAGCCGATTATGGGTCGGCCGATCGCGTGGTCCGGCCACAAGGAACGCGTGAAGCGGTGCCCAGCCAGGTCGTCCGGAGAGTCCTCGATCATCTTGATCTCTTCGAGGATGACTCCCTTTTCACGCTCCACTTCATCGGGCTCAAGCTTGGAGTTCTTGAGCATATCAAAAATGATATCACA
>CAZVVF010000807.1:0-2922 GCA_964630575.1 uncultured Burkholderiales bacterium
CTTTTCTTGCGAGAAGGGGGTAGATGTGGTGCATGTCGCTCACCGAAAAGAACTCCAGGGCTTCCTCTGGACGGCCGAAGAATGCGGTCTTGCCGGCGACCAAGAAGAGCAGTCGGTCGAAGAGGTCGATCGATTCGAGTATGTGGGTTGTCATGACCACCAGTCGTCCCTCTTTGGCCAGACGCGCGCACAGCTTCATGACGCTCTTTTCTAGTTCGGGGTCGAGGCCGGAGGTGGGCTCGTCGAGAAAGAGGGCTTTCGGGCTCAGGAGTAGCTCCTGGGCGATAGAGACTCTCTTTCTTTGTCCACCCGAGAGCTTCTTGACTTGGGTTTTCTTTCGGTCTTCAAGGCCCACGGAGCGAAGGGTGAGGTTGATGAGCTTGTCGAGTTGGTCGGGGGATTTGTCCGCCAGTTGTAGGCGGGCCGAATATTTTAGCAGGCGTTCCGTTTTGAGGGCGACATGAAGGTTGTCGTCTTGGGGAACGAATCCGATCGTCTCTCCCGGTCGTCCTTGGAGCGGTTGCTCGTCGTAGGTGACCTCCCCTTTGCTGAAGGGGCGCCGGCCGCTGAGTGCGGTGAGCAGGGTGGACTTTCCGCTTCCACTCGGGCCCAGGATGCCTATGAACTGTCCCGGAAAAAGTCGGAGGTCAACGGCTTCGAGTATCATGCTTCGTCCCGCTGAAACTCCGAGATCTTTGGCGACGATCCTCATTTTCGCTGGTTTTTATTCATCATCATCATGATGATCGAGCGCCGGTAATCTCGCCATTCTTCTGCGGTCATGCAGCTTTTGACGGCGAACATCTCGTCGAGAAACAGGTACTGACGGCGTCGTTCGGTTGAAAGGATCTGATCGAGCTTCTTCTTGCATTGGTCGGGATCGGGGGCGTCGACTGCCATGAGTTTCATCAGTTCGATCTTCTGTGTTCGTAGTTTTTGTGAGACCTCGCTCCGCTGTCTCTCGTAGCGCGCCCTTATAGAGCCCACTGAGTCTGTAGGTTGGGCCTGCGAGATTAGGGTTAGAAGTGCCAACATGCCGAGGAGGTTCAGCTGGATAGCAATTCTCAAGGGGCGGGCCTCTCTTGCGAGATGTATTGGATGGGGACCACGGCGCCTCGACGCTGCTGGACCCAGGTTCTGTCTTCGGCGGTGGGGGCTAGGGCGGACATCATCTCTCGGTCGATGGGAGAGAACTCACTGCTCTCGGGGAAAATCTCCATAGAGTAGCCCTCTTGAGAGGCGAGTTCGATCAGGTCGGGGTCTAGAAAGTCCTGGTGACTCCGCTCCTGCGAGGATGCTGCTGAGAGGGGTTCGGGAGTGGTCGACTCGGCCTTTAAGGCGCGTCCCATTCCGAACCCTAAGAGAAGGGCTAGAGCGGCAACCATGCCCCTTTGGAGGTGAAGCCGCCCTGACTTGAGGAGGTGGGGCGCCAACAGGGGTGGGGGTCCAAGGTCTTCCTCTTTGCGGATCTGGGCCCACACGTTTGCTCTGACACAAGGGGTCGGTTCGGTGTTGTCGACCCCTAGTTCTTCCAGGGCAAGCCAGGACTCTAAGAAGAGTTTTCGCTCATCTCGGCAGTGCTGGCACTCGGCGATGTGTTCTGAAAGGCAGGCTCGGTCTTCGGTGGAGAGTTCTCCCTCAGGTTCGAAGAGTAGGCTCTCGAATTTGTGGCAGCAGTCTCCCATGGTTAGACGATGCTCTCTCCAGCTTCGAGATACGGAGTGAGCTTCTCTTTGAGATTGAGTTTGGCGCGATGTATGCGCGACTTCACGGCGGGTACGGAAAGGTTGAGGGCCTCGGCGATCTCCTCGTAGGCCAATCCGTTGAACCGCTGCAGGATGACGGCTTTGCGCTGTTGCTCGGGGAGCGACTCAACCGCTTCTCTGACCATGGCCGAGAGTTCTAGCCGGGAAACTTGCTCTTCGGCTGAACCCGTTGGATCTTCGAGTTCACGGGTCGGGAGTTCCTCTCCGCCGTAGCCGTTTCTGGGGGCGTTGAGAGAGGTTGTCTGTCGCCGCTGAGACTTGGCCCGGTAGTTGCGACAGAGATTGAGCGTGACTTTGTAAAGATAGGTGAAGAACTTCGCTTTGGCTTCAAATCGGCCCGACGCTCGATAGATTCTCAGGAAGACTTCCTGGGCCAAGTCGCCAGCTATCTCTCGGTTTCCCGTGAAGCGATAGACCAGGTTGATCACCGTCTTCTCGTGTCGAAGCATCAGCTGATTGAACGCCTCGTCGTCGCCTGCCTTCACGCGCGCCATGAGCTGCAGATCGATATCGTTGGCGTATTGGGGGGGAAGCGGTTCGACCTTGGTGACAGCCCTCGGGCTGCTGAACGAACTGCGAATCTGTGTTTTGGCTGCTGCCAGCATAACTCTACCTCCATCCGTAGACATCAGTTTGAACCTGGCTGCCTACAGAAAGTTCCCCTCATATAGGAAAAAGGACGATCGTACTAATTGAGTATATAGTTGTCGATGTCCTCAACGGGTCCAGGGATGACATGCACTCCCACGAGTTGTCCGATTCTGCGAGCGGCTTGGGCCCCTGCGTCAACGGCAGCCTGAACGGCACCAACGTCACCGCGAACGTGGATGGAGACCAGGCCTCCTTCAATCTTCTTGTAGTTGGAAATGGAGACGTTGGCGGCTTTCACGGCTGCGTCGGCAGCTTCGACAGAACCGACGAATCCTAATGTTTCGATCATCCCTAAGGCTTGGCCCATTTTCATGTTGGGGTAAGCTCCGTTTCTGGTTTTAGTGTTTCATTACCGAGGCTGGATTCGGCGCACGGCCAGTGCCGCAGACAGCTAGGTCGAAACCAACACTTTAACAATCGCTCTACTGTCCCTTCCGAAGGAGTTCTGACTCGAGGTGCGCGATGCGCTCGACGCAGCAATTCAGGTTCTCGGAGGCGACACTGA
>CAZVVF010000808.1:0-2921 GCA_964630575.1 uncultured Burkholderiales bacterium
GCCATCTGTTCCAAGGTCTGTTGATGGGGTAGAGCGCCTCGAATCTCGGCTTGGCCTGTCTTCAAGAGGGCACGAAAGCACGGGCCGATCTCTCGATCGACCGGACCGAGTATGAGCAGCTTTATGGGGATTTCGAGCTCCGTGATGGCCTGGGCCAAGGGCTCTGGGTCTCGGAGCCTATCCATCCCCCCGGCGAAAACAGCTAGTGGCTCCAAAGAGCGAACATCAGGAATTCCCGCGTAATTTTCCGGGTCAAATCCGTTGGGAATGTATCTGGCCCGAGGACCGAATTGCCAGCTTAGAGAGCCTACCCCTGCTGGCGTAACGCCCACCATGCGGTCGGCGCGAGCGGTGCAAACTTTCTCTAGAACCCGATCAATCTTTCTGAGCCATCCACTTCTTGGATAGCTGAAGTTGCTCACCCAAGTATCCCGGTATTCCATAATCCAAGGCACTCGCCAATACTCTCTTAACAACAGGCCGGCAAGGTGGATCGAGTGGGGTGGACCGGTTGAGTAGATCACGTCAGCCCTATCAGCACGAGCCTCCCAGGCCAACTTGACAGACCAGTAACACAGATTGTCGGGGAAACCCCCATGAAGCTGCCAAGGCAGCGACTCAGTCCAGCCTGGATTCGGTAGGTAATGAACGGTAAAACCCTTGAGTCCTCGATAGTCCCTAACCGTATACTTTTGGGGTTGAGTTGTTCGCGTCCAGACCGTGATCTGCAGACCGCGTCGAGCCAAATACTTGGTCATGGCACGAACTCTCACAACGCCTCCACCGCCCATTGGCGGAAAGAGAGGCGCAAGAATGGCAACGTGCGGACCGGACATGGGGCTACCTGTTCCAAAATCGGAAGCAATGACCTGTCGTACCTAGGGTATCGAGACTTCCCCGAGAAAGCTCGCTTATGAAACGTCTGGCGCGCGCCAGAGACATACTCTTTCCAACTTATGGGAGAATTTCCGTCAACCAGCCTCAGCAGTTGTTCGAGAAGTGGCCTCTGACGGAACAACTTCCCAATCAAGAGACCCTCACGCACCAGGCCCAACGTTGTTTGGAACACAAATTTTCTTTTCTTGGCCAGAGCGATCTCGACGGCTCTGTTTTAACTGGCAAGCCGACAATCAATTTTGCCAATCGTTCTCAGTCTACGGACATACTCTCACGGATAGCTCCAAACTACCGATACATAGATTGGCAGAGAGATTTTCGCTCCGGTTACCGGTGGCCCAGCGACTGCACGAGTATCGATATTCGCTTTGGCCACAACCCCGGGGCCGACATACGCTTTGCTTGGGAGGTCGCTCGCTTCCATCACTTGCTTTGGTTTGCTGTTCGATTTTGGCAGACCGGTGACGAAGTGTGGTGGCTGGAAACTCAGAATCAAGTTCTTGACTTCCTGGCTCACAATCCTCCGCGTTTTGGGATTCACTGGGTCTGTTCCATGGAGTTGGGAATCCGATTGACGAACTGGATCGTGTCCTACGAACTTTTCCGTGTAGCTGGTGCTGAGGCAGGAACGGAATTCAGAGGACTCCTCCTAGGCGCTGTTCGTGCTCACGCCAACCATATTCTCACTCATCTTGAATGGCACCCATCACTGCGTACCAATCATTTTCTAGCCAATGTCTGTGGAGTGGCCTTCGCTTCCGCATTCCTGCCTGAGGACAAAGAGACCAGAATCTGGCGGGATTGGGCCAAAGAGCAGCTAGAGATGGCTGTCGACGAGCAGTTCTCTCACCTCGGAGCGAATCTCGAAGGCTCTACAAGCTATCACCGATTGGCGGCAGAGATGGTGCTCTATACAGCGGCCGTTCTGCGTGGCTTGGGTTGCCAATTTCGGCTTGGTTTTTTTCAAAAGATTTGGAGTATGCTTGAGTTCACGCAAGATGTCACAAAACCGGATGGTCGGGTCTATCAATTGGGAGACAACGATAGTGGACGATTTCTCAAGATCGTACCAACGATCTGCTGTTTGGACCATCGTCATCTCGTGGGTGCTGCAACTGGCCTGTTCGAGTCTGAGGGTCTGGAGGATTTCGCTGGGGATTGGTCGGGACTGGGCGGCTTAGTGAGAGGCTTGGCTCGCGAGAAGTGGCCCGTTTCGAATTTCACAAAAGCCGGACCTTTGGAATTCGGAAAGCCCACCAGGCCGCCCTCGACATCCTCGTGTTGGACTTGGTCCCTGAGAGACACGGGGCCGCTCACTCAGCGTTGCTATCCTGAGTTTGGACTCTACCTTTTTCGCGGGGAGACAACATTTCTCGCTTTGAGGTGCGGAGATGTCGGTCAGATGGGTCGAGGAGGGCACGCGCACTGCGATCAGTTGAGTGTGGAGCTATACATAGGCGATGAAACGATTCTTACGGAGGCCGGTACCTTCTGCTATACAGGAGATTTGCTAACCCGCAACCTCTACCGTTCAACAGGCGCTCACAACGGTCCGCATCCCAAGGGTTGGGAACAAGCCGGATTGCACACTGACGCCTTTCGATTGTCAGACGTCTCCATCTCGGAGCTGGTTTACTTTGGAGCAGATGGATGTGAGGCTCGACTCCGTTGCAGAGGTGGTTGGCTTCATCGACAAGTTCGTTTTGTCGGCGACTTTTTGCATATTCACGACTGGCACACAGATGGCGAACCGATTATTGGCATAAGAGAGATCATGACAAAGGAACACGATTCTGAGGCTCTTTGCCTGTCTCCCGGCTACGGCCAGAAGAATAGGGATGTCATGGTGAGGTGTGGGCTCTTGACCACCGCTGAAAAGACGAGCCGCCAATGAGACCCCTCATTGTTATCGTGATCGGGGCAAGGCCGAATCTGATGAAGGCAGCATCCCTAACCAGGGTGATAGGCCAATTCCAGTTGGACTATCGTCTCGTCGACACGGGCCAGCACAGCAGCTTCGCGAT
>CAZVVF010000809.1:0-2917 GCA_964630575.1 uncultured Burkholderiales bacterium
TCTGAAGCAGGGGAAGTCGAACCGGTTTGGCGATGAAATCTATCATCCCGCAGTCGCGACACCGCAGGCGGTCCTCGTCGCTGGCGTTGGCGGTCACGGCAACGATCGGGGGAGCTTCATCCCCCATCTTTTCTACGATCAATTGAGCGGCATCGTAGCCGTCCATCTCCGGCATGTGGCAGTCCATCAAGACCAGGTCATAGGTGTTGTTGAGGACCGAATCAACCGCCTCGCGATCATTCACCTCAACATCACACTGATAGCCAGCCTTGAAGAGCAAGCGCTCTAAGATCTTCTGATTGGTCGGATTGTCTTCAACAACGAGTATGGATTTGTCTACATTGAGATTGGGTCGAAGTCGTACCATCGTGTTGGGCGACTCCTCCACGGTACTCTCGCTCGCCCAAGTGAAGGGAAGATGCAAGATGAAGGTCGAGCCAGCCCCCAACTCGCTCTCGACGCAGAGTGTCCCCCCCATCAATTCGGTGAGGCGCTTCGCGATGGCGAGGCCCAGACCCGTACCGCCGCGTACCCGAGTGGAGGTAGAGTTGCCCTGCTTGAACGGTTCGAACAGCGTGACTTGCTCCTCATCCGACATACCGATGCCAGTATCGGAGACTCGGATCTCAACCCACACTCGGTCTGTTCTCTCGGCCAGCAATTTGGCGTCCAGACGAACACCACCGGTATCGGTAAATTTGATGGCGTTGGTGAGAAGATTGAGAACGATCTGGCGCAGATGCTGGGCATCACCTCGGACACTTTGCGAGAGGCTCGCATCGACGGACAACACGAAGCTCAAGTGACGCTCCCGAGCGAGTGCTTGAACGATGCCAGCCGCTTGCGTGAGCAACTCTGTCGGCTGGAAGTTCTCCAAGCGCTCGAGTTCCCGGCCCGCCTCGAGTTTCGAAAAGTCCAAAACCTCGTTGATCAGACTGAGCAGCGTCTCCCCCGAGGTCCTTATGGATTCCGCGTACTCGCGCTGCTCGGCTTCGAGTTCAGAGTCGAGCAAGAGAGTGTTCATACCCAGCACCCCGTGCAAAGGCGTGCGTATCTCGTGGCTGATGGTTGCCAAAAATCGACTCTTTGCGCGACTCGCTTTCTCGGCTGTCCTGCGCTCTTCTTGGGCCAGAACGAGAGCTTGCTTGATCGTCTCTTGGGCTTGCTTGGCGGCTCTGTTCACCGACTCCAACTCCTCGGTTCGGGAGCGAAGACGCTCCCTATCGACAAGAGAGTCCACCAGATTTCTATTCTGTCGACTCACCTGAACGGTCAAATAGGCACAGTAGAGGGTCACCGCGACAGTGGTCGGGAGATCATCCTTGCTCAAGAAGATAGCCGCGTGAGTGAGCCACAAGCAGAAAATATAGCCTTGAGACAACTTCTTGTCGGCCACCAGCGAGGAGGCCCCACCGGAGGCCAGTCCCGTGGAGATCAAGAGCAGAAACATAGAATTCCAGTTGTCAGCGCCCTCGAGTTCGATCGTCGTTCCGCTAAAGATGCACCATCCCAAAACGCTGGCCATCACGCTCCAGCGAAAGAGACTCTGATAGGCCTGAGCTGAGGGATGCTCCGCGGCCAAGGCCCTTTGTGCTGCCACAACCCTGATGACCGCGGCTGGTAGAACGGCTAGAAAGCCAGCCAAAGCCAAATAGGAAAAGCTGATTGAGGTCGACAGATAGACGAGAATGAAGAGAATGGGATAGACCGCAGCACCGGAAAAAGCAAAACGCGCCTGGTTACGGAGCAATTCGTCTTGGAGTCGGCGTTCAAGCTCTTGGCTAACTAGCTCAGGCCGAGCGACCTCTTGCGCATCCACAGGTAGGGATTAGCCTCCGGTCTCCCAGGCCCTGCTAGGGAAGCTCTCCGGGCTGCACGTCTACTCCTTGTTGGAGCCCGAAGTGAGTCCCTTGGTCAGGGATTTCTCCAGCGTAACATAAGCCACCAAGGTCGGGATCATCACGATCACGACACCAGCAAAGACCATGCCGAAGTCAGTCCGGAACTGACCCACAATGGTCAGGTTGGCCAAGCCCAAAGGCAGGGTCCTCGCTTGGTCTGCGCCCTGGCCGGAAAGCAGAGTGAAGGCCACCAAGTACTCGTTCCAAACTCCCAAAAACGTGATGATAGCCACCGTCGCGAGGCCGGGCCGGGCGAGCGGGAAATAGACCTTCCAGAAGGTCTGCCACTCGGTCGCGCCGTCTAATATCGCCGCTTCTCTAAGGGAGCCAGGTAGGCTTCGAAAAAACCCCACCAACAGAAAGATGGCAAAGGGGAGGCTGGTGGCCAAATAGACCCAGAACAGTCCCGACCGCGTATTCAACAACCCCAGCCACTTCATTTCGAAAAAGAGCGGAACGACGGCCAGTTGAATCGGTATCATCAAACCCGACAGAAAATAGAACGAGGTGACCTTGGCACCTGGGAAATGGAATCTGGCCAAGGCGTAGGCCGCCGGTGCCGATAGGGCCAGGGTCATGGCCACGGTCAGAAGAGTTATACCGAGACTGTTCTGAAAATAGAGATGAAACTGACCGACATCCCAGGCCCGTTGATAGTTCTCCAAGGTTGGGTCCACGGGCCAGGAAAAGGGGGAGAGAAAGATCTCACGACTGCTCTTGAAGGTCGTCAGAATCAACCACAAAAAGGGCCCCGCGGTCAAAGAGAGATAGAAGAGCAAGAACCCGTAGGTGAGCGTATTTCGCATCCGGCCCACGGCTCTAGAGGTCCTCTCCCGCGAGGCGGTTGCCCACTACCGAACCGACCAGAACAACAGCGAAGAGTAGACAGGCCAGAGCTGCGGCCTGGCCCACCCGCTGCTCCACAAAGAGTGAGCGCACCATGAGCGTGCCCACCACGTGAGTCTGGGAGGTCGGCGCCTGATTGGTCAGCAACCAGATCGCCTCGAACGCCTTCA
>CAZVVF010000810.1:0-2915 GCA_964630575.1 uncultured Burkholderiales bacterium
GTCAACCAGCCCCCTGGCACGATCATCCCGTCCAGGCCCTGATCACACGACAGGCGATCTCTCCACGATTAGCAACGAACAACTTCTTAAACATAGGGACAGGTTACTTCGCTTGCGGCTTTCTCCCTGTCCAGAGCCTCTTTAGCTTGCGCCACGACTTGCGAAACAAGACGGAAACCTCTCTCCCCGACGGCGAAACCTCGCAAGCGGCATCGAAGAAGGGGATCAATTCAGCTGTGCTGGGCCTGAGTTCAGCCTCTTTGCTGACCATGCGATCGAGGACTTGAGCCAGCGCGTTGCTGATCCCGGAGTTCAACTCCACCGCCGGTGGATGAGTGAAGCGAAACTCCGGGGGTTCGTAAAGGGTGGCCGCTCGCAAGAGGGTCATCCCGAGAGCATAGATATCCGAAGCTGGAGTCGTCCGCCCCTGATACTGCTCAGGCGGCGCAAAACCTGGAGTCCCATAGGCCGTGGTGTCCCCAGGCTTCTGAGGGACCACGACCCGAGCGATGCCAAAGTCTACCAGCTTCACGGCCCCCTTCATCGTGACCATAACGTTGGCGGGCTTGAGATCGCGGTAAATGATAGGAGGTTGGTGATGATGAAGATAGTCCAAGGTCTCCAACAAGCCCAGACCGATGAGCCACACCTTGGCCTCGGGTAGAGGGCTATCGCGACCATCGAGGATTTTCTCCAGAGTCGGTCCCTCGACACGCTCCATCACCAAATAATCTCTGTCCTCGATTCGAAAGTGATCGATGACCCGTGGCAGGCTGGTATGATTCAGGGCTTTGAGAAGTTCTGCCTCACGGGCGAAGAGTTCCCTGGCCTCGGCCACCTCGGATATGGGAAGTGCGGAATAGTCCAGTTCCTTGACCGCCCAAACGGCCCCTCGCTCTTTGGTGTCACGGGCCAAATAGACTCGGCCGCTCGCGCCTTCCCCCAAAATCCTCTCGAGCCTATACCTGCCCGCCACCACTCGACTCCGCACCAACAGTTCTTCGCTTTACCACAGCCTCTCATCCTTTTGCAGCAAGGTAATTCTTAAAGCAAATAGAAAATACAAACATGCTCAATAATGGAACCATACTCCAGCAACGTTACAAGATAGTGAAAATCTTGGGACACGGTGGAATGGGCGCAGTCTATCTGGCAGAAGACCAGCGACTCCCCACAAAATGGGCCATTAAGGAGATGAAAAAGGAAGGGTTGTCCGCCGAAGAGATGGCCGAGGCTGCCGAACTCTTCGAAACGGAAGCGCGCCTTCTGTCCGACCTCAGGCATCGCAACTTGCCACGCATCGTGGATTTCTTCGAGCAGGACTCTCAACTCTACTTGGTCATGGATTTCGTCGAAGGGCAAACCCTGGAGCAAAGAATGAAGGACAACGGTCCGCTCCCCGTGCCATTTGCCCTTGAGCTTTGCCTTCAGATCACCGACGTCCTCGACTATCTGCACTCCCGCCCCGATCCGGTGGTATTCCGTGACTTCAAGCCCGGAAACGTCATGCTCACTCCCAACGATGAAGTCAAGCTGATCGACTTCGGCATCGCACGCGTCTTCAAGAAGGAAGCCAGCGCTGACACAAAGGCCTTGGGCACACCTGGGTACGCCGCGCCGGAGCAGTACGGCCGAGGACAATCTGGTCCCCGAACGGACCTCTTTGCCTTTGGGGCCACCATCCATCACGCCCTGACCGGACGCGACCCGACCGCCGAACCCTTTCAGTTTCCGCCGCTCACCGAGTTCCGGAAAGACCTCCCACCCGAATTCGCCGCTTGCATCGAATCCTGCCTTAGCCTCAAGTCTGACGGCCGACCGGAGTCAGCCTTTGCCATAAAGAGAATGCTGGAGCAGCTTCTGGGGAAGACAGGATCGACGGCGCTCACGGCTGGGCGGGCCACCACCACTCCGCTGCAGACCGGTGGAGCGAACATCTCCCCGACCGTCCCCTTCACAGCCAGCGCCACGGTCAATCCCACCGAACCCATGCAGTCGGTCCCATCGGGCACCGTACCCATGACCGTGGGGATCGCGCCCAGCGCACCCAACACACCTGACTCACCCGCTCCTCCGAAGGTCAGTTTTAGTCCCAAAACCCTCAGCGTCAAGGAGTTGGGGCACGGCGAGAGAGCAACGTTGCGCTTGAAAGTCAAGACCGACCGTCCGATCGGCCTAGAGGCCAACAGTCCTCACCTGCGGGTCTTTCCTGAGAGATTGGGCCCAGGGAGTACCCTCTGCACCATAACCGTGGACAGCAAAGAACTGGAGTTAGGCTCAGTCTTCAAGGCGGCCATTGAGGTCAGCGACTTCGACGAGTATTCGGTTCCCGTGGAAGCCAAAGTCAGCGCGCCCAAAGTGTCACTCGCGCGGTCACTGGGCATGTACACGCTCTGCTGCTTGACCCTGGTACCCCTACTAAACTTTGCCACAACAACGATCGCGGCGATCGTTATGTTCTCCACACCGAAGAACAAAAGGGCGAGCCTCAAACTTGCTTGGCGCCTGACTCTGCTCTTTACGATAGGCTGGTCAGCTTTTTTCGTCGCCGTAGGGATGGGACTATCCATGGTCGACTGGTCGGATCTTACCGATCAGATTCAGTCCTGGACGTCGTCGCTGACGGAGTGAGATGTTGAAGACAATTTTAGAAACGTATGGGAGAGACAATCTTGAGACTTTTGCTGGGAAGAATGAAGTTGAGACCAAGAAGTAGAAGGTGAGCCAATGAGCGCCAGAGACACCATGGTCATTTGTCAAATCTGTGGACACGAAAATGAGTCCGATCAAAGGTTTTGTGACGAGTGCGGAGCCGAACTAAAACCGGACACGGAAAGCGGGAAGCCCTCTACTCCCAGCGCCCCTACGCTCGATGAAACCTCCCTTTTAGCAACCGAAGAAGGCCGAGAGGTTAG
>CAZVVF010000811.1:0-2914 GCA_964630575.1 uncultured Burkholderiales bacterium
CATGTCGGCTCGGCTTCCATCGGAGTTGATGATGGCCATATTCGAGGGGCCATCACTGCGTCTTTCGAAAAAGACAACCCCATCCGCACCCTGACCGCTTTTACGATCACAAATGGTGACGATTCGCTCCGTCGGTATGTCGCTCGGCTGGACCCCTTCGGAAAGACTGTCGATGAAGACGAAGTCGTTTCCAGTGGCCTCCCACTTTTGAAAGTTTATCCTCGTCAACGGGCCTGGGATTTACTCGGCGTGTCCTTGAAGGCCACCTTCAAAAAGTCATCAGACACCGGCCGAGACGGCGACACCGTGGTGACGGAATGCTTGTACACCATCTGCACGCGGCCTTCTTGGTCCTCCAGGATGATCGTAAACTGGTCGTAACCTTTCACTTTCCCCTTGAGTTGGACACCTTTTGCTAGAAAAATAACAACGCCGACTCCCTCTTTTTTCAATTGGGACAAAAATGCGTCTTGTAGATTTAGAGCCATCTCTTCTCCTCTTGTTCCTCTAAGCCCTCAGCTCAGAAACTCTGCCAGCAATGCTGAGGCCGTTTCAGGCACTCGCTCCCACTGTTCCTGACGATCGATAAGGAAGTGGTGGCAAAACTCGTGTTCAGTCTCTTTTTTTAACCAGGTCTTTTGCTTCTTGGCGAGCTTCACTGTCTGCCGAACGACTGTTTCGATCGCTTGGTCCCGGCTCATCTCCCCACGATTGAAGGCCAGAACCGAGCTATACCCTATCGGTCTTCTCACCTCTAGCCAACGGATTAGCCCTTTCTTCTCCAGTTGAACGACCTCCTCTACCCATGGCTCCCACATCTCTTCGGTTCTCTTTTTGATGCGGGCGTCCAACAGCGGTTTGGCGGGCTGAAGGTAGAAACGCTGAATTCTGAGATCGGTTCGGGGGATTTTTTTGGAAGGCTCCACGGGGCCACCATTGGCCATCGCCAACTCGAGGGCACGGGTCACACGTCGGGGGTTCTTCAGGTCGATGCGGTCATAGGCTTTGGGGTCGAGCGCGAGCAATTCTTGTTGCGCAAGAGGCAGATCGAGGCTCCGAACGTGCTGACGGATCTCATCGGTGACCTCAATGGAATGAGGTCGGTAGCCATCTAAGAGCGCTCGCGCGTAGAGACCGCTGCCTCCCACGACAATCGGTAGGGCCCCGCCTCGGTGGACCTTTTCGATCGCCTTTTCAGCAACTTCGAGATAGTCCATCAGGTCATAGCCTTGTTCGAGAGTGGTCAAGTCCAGCAGATGGTAGCGAAACTCCCGGCGGGTCTCTGGAGAGGGCTTGGTGACCCCGACCGAAAGTTCTCGATAGAAGGCCGAGGCATCGGAATTTATGAGTTCACCAGCAAAGGCTCTGGCCAAGTGTTCAGCGAGAGCCGATTTCCCACTCGCCGTGGGGCCCAAGATGGCCACCATGGAGATGGGGTTTGATGCCGATCGAGTCAACAGTCTAGGGCCCTCCTCAACTCCGGTGAAAGAGCCTCTCTAGCGTCTTTTCATCAAGTCGAATTCGGGTGGGTCTCCCGTGGGGGCAGTAGGGAGAGCGCTCGGCGGTCAAGAGGTCCTCGATGAGACGAATGGCCTCATCGGCGGTAATTTTCTCTCGAGCTCGGATGCTAGACTTACAAGCCATCATGGCACGTAGTTTTTCGCGATATTGAGCCACTGGGGTCCGGTTGACGGAGGGCACCTGATCGGACATCTCCGCCAACAGTTCGTGGAAGAAGGTCTCCACTTGTCGCCCGGGTAGGCCCGGCGGGACCGCACAGAGGCAAATCTCATCGTCCTAGTCGGTAAAGTCGAAGCCGATCTCCTTGAATCTGTCCTTGTGCATCTCCAGGTAGTCCCTATCCTGGGGATTGAGAGTCAGGGGAAAAGGGACCACCAAGCCCTGGGAGTCGGGTCCGGTAATCTGGAACCGGTGGAGGCGTTCATAGGAGATCCGCTCGTGAGCCGCGTGCTGGTCAACCACCCAGAGTTGGTCATCAACCCGCGCCACCAGATAGGCACCGTAGAGTCGAGTGAGGTACTCGATGCGAGGTGGCGCGCTCGGGTCCGGAGTGTAGAGTTCACCCTGATCGGCTTGAGTGGGGCGGTCGTGCTGTGGCGATTCCGGGGCAACTTCTGGCTCTGAGGGCGCTTCCTCGGCCGACTCTGCTAGGAACTCTGTGGCTGGTTCCTGATCGATGCTCCTATCGGGGGGACGATAGAGTTCCATGACCCGGTCGGTCGTGGGCTTCGCGGTTGCCCTAGGCGCTGTAAAGCTGGCTGGGCTCGGCTCTTTGCTCACCTTCCCGGCGATCAGCACCGGTGGCATCACCGAATCGAAAATGCCGGGTTCCTGGTTCTGTGATGTGTCGCCCGACAAGGCCGAGGACCACTGGTTTTCTTTGAGGGTCTCAACCTTCTCTGCGTCGAGCCGATTTTTTAAGGTTCGATAGATGGCTCTGAAGGGCGCCCGAGAATCGGCAAACCTGACCTCGGCCTTGGTGGGGTGAATGTTCACGTCGACCGCCGCTGGGTCGAGGCTGAGGTTGACGAAACAGTAAGGGTGGCGCCCTCTAGGAAGAAGCGGGTCGTAGCCCTCCACAAAGGCCTGACTCAAGGTTTGTGAATGAATGATCCGTCCGTTGACCGCGATCAGTTGAGCTGTCCTGTTGCGCCGATGGTGAGCAGGTTTGGCGATCACGCCGGCTACTTCGATCTCCCCCACCGTCTGCGAGACCTCGATCAGATCATCTTGATCGAGTTTCCAGTACTTGGCGAGTCTTTGAGCCAACGATGACTGCTCCGCTATAAAGAGCTTTTCTTTACCGTTGACGGTGAGCCGGAACCCAACGCCCGGGTTGAGGATGGCGAATTTCGTGACGAGCTCTGTGACCTGAATGGTCTCGGCGGCCGGA
>CAZVVF010000812.1:0-2906 GCA_964630575.1 uncultured Burkholderiales bacterium
TCCGCCTGGGGTGGAGAATCTGCTAACTCTCTTGGAACTCTTTGCTGGCGTAGAGGCGGCCGAGCCCTACCGCAAGGCTCAGATCGAAGGCTCTATTCGCTACGGCGATTTGAAGGCAGAGTTGACTGAGGCTCTGCTCGAAGGCCTGGCTCCCATCCGCGAGAAGCGGAAAGAGCTGCTCGCCGACCCCAAGATGGTGGAGCAGGTCTTGGGCGATTCGGCCTCCGAGGCTCGCAAGGTTGCTCAAGTCGTTCTTTCTCAGGTTCGTCAAAATGCCGGATTGAAGCCCAAGCCGGCTTCTGTCTAAGACTCCTCAAGCGGCTTTGGGCCGTCTATCGTCGCATCAAAAAAGCCTGACTTCGCGTCAGGCTTTTTTGTCTCGACTCGCCGATTCCATATCGGCTGCAGGCTTTTAGGCGACTCGTTTGCTGGCCAATCCTTTGAGTGCGGCGATGGCCACAGCGGCTCTAGGGCGAGGATAGTGGGGGAATTTGGCCATGACTTCCAGTGCCTTAGCAGCGTCCGGTGCGCAATCGGAGGCTCCTTCGCTGATGTTCGCGAGAAGTTGGGCTCCGATTTCAGCCTTCTGCTGGGCATCGCTGAAACGCTCAAGGTGAGGGAGGGCGCAGGTTGCCACGTCGGCGGCGGGTAGGCGATGGACAGTTTCAAGCAAGTAGACGAGTTCTTCTGGGAGATAAAAGCTAGGGGCAGCGGTCATTTAAAAATGTACTCCTCGGTGGGGTTTCTGTATTTCTTATGGCCAATCTAGTTTATCGCCCTTAACCTAATCTGAAATTTTCTTTGCCATTTGGTCGAGTCGGCAAAGTCTTCCCCGCTACAGGGTTGAGCCAGGAGCTACCGAAGCGACCCTCGTTGCGTCTACTACACACCTCAGATTGGCATTTGGGTAAGCGGTTCTTCGGCCGTTCTCTGCTCAGTGATCACGAGTATGTGCTGGACCAGATGATCAACCTTGTTCGAGACCTGAATCCCGACGTCTTGGTCGTTGCGGGTGATGTCTTTCACCAGAGGCGTTCCGATGAGGGTAGCAGAGCCTTGTTCCACGATACCTTAAACAGGCTCCTGGCTCTGGGCACAACGTTGGTCTTTCTGGCCGGTCCCTCGGATGACTTCAAGAGCTTGCATCTCGACGCAAGGTGGGTTCGCGACGCGGGCATCTATCTTTTCGATGACGCCACTCAGGTTCTGTCTCCCCTCACTCTGCGAGGAGCGCGAGACGACTTCGATGTGAGCGTGTGGTGCCTGCCTTACCCACAAGGGGAGGCAGGGTCGGAGACGGAGCATCCGGCGCTCAGGGGGCACTCTTTGGTGGAGAAGGTCGTGCAGCGACTGAACCCGGCTGATATCAATCTCTTTTTGGGCTACGCGTGGACTCAGGATTGTGGAAAGAAAGCCGAGCTCGGCAGCCTGGTTGCTCCCGGGGGACAACCTCTAGAGAAGCGGCTTTTGGAGTTTTTCGATGTGGCGGCCTTGGGGGGACGTCACGAACCGCTGGTACTGCCGGGAAGTACTGCCTGCTGCTACAGTGGTAGTCTGCTCTGTTTTGACCCCGACCTCGATGATTCGGGTCGCAGTGTGACCCTGTACGATATTCGAGAGAAGACGAATATCGTCGTCGACCACTATCCTCTCCACCCTAGGCGCTCCTTGAGAGTCTTAGAGGGGAGCTGGGAGGAGTTGATGGAGCAGGGGCGTCAGGTTCGCTCTGACGATCTCATCGTTCTGCGCTCAGAAGAGGCGGACTTGACCCCCGAGCAGCGCGCCGATTTACGGATTTTGGGTCCCAACGTCGTGTCCGTAGAGTTCCCCTCTCCATTCGAGCTGGAAGCCTCTGAGGAAGAGGACGACTTACCGCCGGTGGTACGGGCTTTTCGACGCTTTGCAAAGGCCATCAATGGAACCGAATTGAGCGACGAGAGCGTTCAGCTTCTGCTCGAGGTGGACGAGGAGCCGTGAGACTTCTTCGCCTTCAACTCGAAGAGTTCGGACCCTATCAGGGGCGCGAGGTTGTGGATTTTCGGGTCTTAGAGTCGAGTCGGCTGTTCCTTGTTCACGGTCCGGTGGGGAGCGGCAAGACCTTTCTGCTCGATGGTATCTGTTTTGCTCTCTATGGACGCTCCTCAGCGGGTGAGCGCGACCGCTCGGGATTGCGCAATCTCAACGCGCCGCCTGAGCACGACACGGTTGCGACCCTGGACTTTCGATGCGGAGAGGAGAGCTTTCGTGTGGAGCGCCGCTTTCCTCACCCTGATCCGGAGACGGATTCAGACCAGCTTGAGGACGATGTGACCTTGTGGCGATTGCCTCGCGTCGGTGAACCGACTCGGCGTGATATCCTCAGCGCCAAGGTGGGCGGCGTGTCTCAGATGATCACGAAGTTGCTGGGGCTGACCGCGGATCAGTTCTGCCAGGTTGCAATTCTGCCACAAGGCCACTTCCGCAAGTTCTTGTTGGCCGAGGGAGACCAGCGCAGAGCCATCCTGAAGAACATGTTTGGGAGTGAGCGCTACGCCGAGTTTCAGGATCGCTTGCAGGCTCACTATGTGAACCTGAAACAAGAGTTGGAAGAGTCCTGGAGTGAGCGAGAGGAACTCGTTGCCCAGTATCGGGATCACGGGGGGGACCCGCGCGAGAGTCTCCATCGTTCAACCGAGGAGCTTCAAGCGGTCCTAAAGGACTGTCATCATCATCAAGACAGGAGCGGAGAGTGGGAACGCTCGCTGGAGGAGGCGGTTCGCTTTGAGATGCTGGACCGTCAAAGGGACATGTCCGAGCGAGAACTCGCGGCTCTGAGCGTTGACGGAAGCAGTCCCGAGGAGGCGCTCATGCAACGTTTGCGGGAGAGCTTGGCCCCCTACGAAGAATGGCGACGATTGGTCCAAGAA
>CAZVVF010000813.1:0-2905 GCA_964630575.1 uncultured Burkholderiales bacterium
ACTTCACACCATGACCCGACCCGTTGTTCAGAAGAGCTACTCCTGGGATGAAGTCCCCAAGGCCTTTGAAGCGCTCTCGTGTGGAGGCCACTTTGGGAAAATCACGATCGCGCTTCCATCAGTCTAGGTCGAGACCAAACATGACTTCCTTGATAGCCTGTTGCCATCTCCAGCAACCCAGCCCGAAGGTGACCCCGAGCGATATCGCGAGAATCCCGCAGACCCAGAGAAGATAAGGCGGATAGAGTATCATCGCCAGTAGGCCTAAAACCAACCACAAGAGCTCAGAGAGAGCAAAAAAAGACGGCCTGTGAAACACCTGGGCTTGAGCCCGAAAAGCCTCCAGCACGAACATTCCGCCAACCCAAAGCGACAACAGTTGCCAGCTCCAAGCGGGCATCACCAGGGCCAGGCTCGGAGTGAGAAGCATCAAGCGATAGAGATGACTCGAAAAGCGTAGAAACAGAAGCACACCAGTGACAGTCAAAAAGAACACCGAGAAAAGGAGAGCGAGCGCCTCGAACTCTCGATCGGATGTGACCCCCAGAGCCGTCAGAGCCAGGGTTGCTCCCAGAATGACAAGACCTACGCAAGTGAGCCGAAGAGCGAAAACCAACGCCATCAAACGCGGTCGGTCGGCCAGAACCCAGGGCGAGTCCGTCACAGAGTCCCGCCACCGGCGCGCAGAGACTGAGCCAAGCAGGCGAATGCCAACTGAACGTCGCTGTAGCGTTTCCTGGGCTCCCGGTCTAGCATTTTTTCAAGGACAGCCTGAGTCTCTTCACTGAAAGCCGGCTCCACCTCTCTTAGCTTCATGGCTGGCTGGTTCACCCGCTGCATGAGATTGAGGAGTGGATTCTCTTCATCCAAGTCGTAGGGAAGACGTCCCGTGAGACCTTCAAAACAAACCAGACCCAGGGCAAACTGGTCGCACGCACAACTCGCAGACTTGGACTCCGTGACCTGTTCCGGAGCGCAGTAGCTGATGGTTCCTTTGAATTGGGTCGTTCTCGTGAGACTCCTAGCACGAGTCCAACTCGCCAGGCCAAAATCTAGAATTTTCACGCCGCCGTCAGAACCTATCATGACATTCTCCGGCTTGAGATCGCGATGCACCACACCTTGAAGGTGAGCCGCTTGCAACCCCTCAGACAGCGGTCGAAAAAGGGCGAGAAAAACATCCCGTGACAGCGGTTCCCCCAACGCATCGCGCAGGGTAGATCCCACCACTCGCTCCATAAACAAAAAACACGCGTTGCCTCGGATGTGGGCGTCCAAGGTTTTCAGTACAGCAGGATGATCAATGGCCTGGCCGATTCCTACTTCGCGCCTAAAGAGCGACAACTGGTCCGCTCTCTCCCCGCTCGACTCCAGCAAGACCTTGACCGCGCAATCCACGCCGTCGGGGCCTTGGGCCTCAAAAACCGTGCCCGAAGAGCCTACGCCCAACAAGCGGCCAAACGTGTACCCCTCGAGAACGCAGCCCTCCAAGACAGTGGAATCATCGAAGGCTTCTCGTACACCATCAGGGTTGAGCGACTCACGAACTTCACGGAGTAAGAAGCGCGTTTTTGAGTCCAGCACCATGCCCTAAGCTTCTGCCATCGAGAAGCAACCCCTTGCCCTCCGTCACCGAGCCACCTTGGAAGGGAGACTCCAACTCGAACAAGGCTGCCAGAGCGGTCTCTAATAGGCGGAGAAACGGCGACTGCAACGACCGAAGGAACGGATCTCGGTCGAGCAAACCTTTGACTCACCGCTGGCCGTGGAGGGCAAAAATTCTGGGAACGAGCAAGCCGCCCCCTCGGTACTGGAGACATCCTAGCCCGTGGAGAACCCATCCTCCGGTTCAGTCGTCGAGTCGGCAGCCAGCGAGGCTGCTGACCGCTATTTTGAGAACTGAACGAAGAATCTAGCGAAATGGCACGCGGTACACACTTTGACCGCCACACCGAGAGACTGGTCTCCATCGCCGACCGGCAGCTTACCAGCCAGAGGCAGCGTCGCCTACTCTTTTTTATCGCAGACTGGACAATCTTTGTCGTTGTATTTCTGTCCTACTTTTTCGATAAAATCTTTCATCAGAGGAACCTTCCGATCAGTGAGTTTAAGCTGGTAGCTTTTTCGCCCAACGCGGACCTCCTCCACCAGGCTTCAAAGTGAATGAAAACGAACCGGTAGAGCCTAATGAAAATCGTGATGTCAGCCGCCCATGGTGGCTTCGGATCTGAGAACATTCCACTCGGAGGTGGAGCTGCGATCTTTGAGAGACTCGCCGCGAGCGCCACTTTCAGCAAGAATGAACTCCAACTCCTCGGAGCCGGTCCCAGGCAACCCGCCGGTGCCCAGTACTTTCAGATTCTGAAAAAGACAACGGCACCGAGTTCCATGGGAATGATGGAGTACGCCCGGTTCTGCCACCAGTTTGGAGCCGCGACCACCGAGGCCGTCCTCGAGATGAAACCCGATCTGCTTCTCTGTCACGACATTTCGGAAGGGCCCGACGTCGCCCGCCTCTCAAAAGCCGGAATTCGGGTCGCTACCATTTTCCATGTTGACGTGGTGGACATTTTCAGCCGACTCTACTTGGGTGGGGTCATCGACCCGGTGCGTCTCGCCTCTGCTTATCGGCGGATGCGGCATCTACCTTGGCCGAGCGTGCTGGAGCTCGTGTTCAAAAAGCAACAGGAGGTGGCCGACTACGGTGCGCTCTCTGTGGTTCCCAGCAGTGGGGCTCGCGAGTTACTCGAGCGCTGCTATCCAAACAGTCGTGCTCCGGTCGTTGAGATCGGATGGGGCGTCCCCGAGCAGCGATACAGCGAACTCCAGATCCAGCAACAGAGCCAAGCCTTGAGGCAGCGCCATGGAATTCCCGAGGAGCACCGCGTTCTCCTCACCTTGAGTC
>CAZVVF010000814.1:0-2903 GCA_964630575.1 uncultured Burkholderiales bacterium
CGGATCCAGATCGTGGCTTCTGAGGACCCGCTACGACGGGGCGAGGTGAAGCAAGGGAACGGAACTCAGACCTTCGCCAACTCGGCCACCTCTCTCTATCACCCGGCATCGGCTGAGTATCTCAGTTGGCAGGAGACTCGCATGAAGTTGGACAGCGACGATCCGAACTACCTCCACGAAGCCGATTTTCAGGGTCCCCCCTACACCGCTGCCCAATTGCGCGAAGCGTCTTCCAACGGAGCTATCAGCGCGAGCGTCGCTGATCTCGCCGGTGTGACGGACAGTTCGCTCTTTTGGATCCCACCCAAGGCGAGTGTGGAATCGGAGGGCAACTTAGTGATAGCGGGTGATATCATCAAGAAGGACGGAACGAATTCCATTATCGGGCTGACGGCTGAGAACTACATCCTGCTGAACGACCGGACCATCGGTAAGAAGGCCGTGGACAATGTCCTGGTGGTTGAAGCCGTGTTGACCTCCTTCGAGCACAGTCTCCAGTTTGACTGGGACAACACAGCCAACAACAGAGTGGTCAGCGGCAAGGGAAGCACCTACACCCAAGCCTTCACTCCCGGCTTTGACGGGCTGATCATCCTAGAGGGCTCGATGATGGCTCCCTTTAGCGATGTGGAAGGAGATGGGCTGGGTCGAGGCTATCCGCGACAAGAGTTTCGGCACGACTCAGAACTGGCCCGCTGGTCGCCTCCGTTTCAACCTCGAACGATGCTCTCGGAGTATCCCAACGACCAGATATCTATCTCCTGGAGCATTGTGAGTTTCAAAGACAGAACGAGTAAAGGTGTGCGCCTTTCGAACGGCGGCTAGGTTTCTCTATGAGTATTTTCCAGCACCAGTCAGACTTTGCCGCGACGGCTCGGCAGATGTATCTCTATCACTGCAACCCCGGAGCTTTTACTCGGCTGACGCCTCCTTGGGAGTCGGTGCAGGTGGAGGAGAGCGACACGGGGATCTCTGAAGGGGTCGTGCGTCACCTCAAGGTCGGTCCAACTCCGCTGCAGATCGGCTGGGTGGCTCGTCACGAGGATTTTCAGGCGGATAGGCAGTTTGTCGACAGGCAGGTGGAGGGCCCTTTTAAGAGCTGGAAGCACAGCCACCTTTTTCAGGATCTCGAAGAGGGCCGGGTGAACCTCACCGATCGCATTGAGTACGAGGCTCCTTTCAGAATTCCGATCTCTTTTCTGCTGGAGAAGAAGCTGAGGCCGATGTTCCGCTATCGGCACCGTCAGACCGCCAGGGACCTAGAGCTGATTCAGAGGTACCCAGGGCCGGTGTCCTCGACCGATCAGAGACCCCTCAAGATCGCAGTCACTGGGGCGAGTGGTTTCTTGGGCTCTTCTCTCGTTTCTTTTTTGGAAGTCGCCGGCCACAAGGTGCTGCGACTCACTCGGGGCTACGTCAGGCGCGACGAGCGTTCAGCGGTTTGGTGGCCCGAGCCGGACCTGCAAGCCCTCGAGGGGTTGGATGCAGTGATCCATTTGGCCGGGGAAACGATTGGCCAACTTTGGACGAGTTCGGCGCGGGAGAGAATTCTGTTCAGCCGTGGCGAGGGTACCGACCGCCTCTGCTGTGCGCTGGCTCGCCTACAGCGACCGCCTAAAGCCCTGCTCTCGGCCTCTGCAACGGGCTTCTATGCACAGGATTCAAACGGTCCGGTCGACGAATTCGCCGAGTCTGGAGACCAGTTTTTGAGCGAGGTTTGTCGCTTGTGGGAATCATCCACGAAAGCGGCTGAAGCGGCGGGAATCAGGGTCTGCCGTATGAGGATAGGGTTGGTGGTTGGCTCTGGCGGTGGGTTCTTGGCCCCTCAGCTTCCCGCTTTCCGACTGGGCCTTGGAGCCGTTCTGGGCGATGGTCAGCAGATGCAGCCCTTCATCGACCGAGATGATGTGGTCGGGAGCATCTACCATCTTTTGCATCGCGAAGACCTCAGTGGGGCTTTTAATCTGACGGCTCCGCAGCCGGTGACTCAGCAAGTGTTTGCCGAGAAGCTGGCCACCGCGTGCTCTCGCCCGCTCTGGGTCCGAGTTCCTGAGGCGCCCCTGAGAAAGGTGTTGAAGGACCAAGCTGACCTGCTGTTTTGTGGGGTTGAGGCGATTCCCTCACGGTTGCTCGAGAGCGGCTATAAGTTCTTGGCTCCAACCCTGGAGGAGAGCCTCAAACATCAAATGGGACTCCCTGACTGAGCGGGGAGTCCCATGGGATGATGATAAACCGGGGAGATTAAGCGCTGCGAAGGCGCGAGAGTTCGTTGCGAAACTCTGCGAGCTTTTCCTTCTTGAGATTACAGTCCTCGCGGCAGGTGTACACGTGCTCGTTGGCTGAGTCCACGGAGCGCTCCAGTTCGTTGATACGATTTTCGGCCGAGTTCATTCTTTCGGTCGCGGTGTAGTAGGCGTCGGTGACGTTGCTAAGCTGGTCAGAGAGCGTCCATCGGTTGTTTTCCCGATTCTCTATCTCTCTCTTAATGTCACCGATCGTGTAGGCATCTCTGGTGTAGTTCAGGCGGTCCCTGAGTTCCCTGATTCGATTCTTGTTGCCGGCAATTTTGCCCTCAAGACCTGCCTTTTTGTTTCCCAAGGCAAGATGGCGCTCGCGGGCCTGGTAGGCTCTGTCGCGGGTTCGGCTGAGCTTCTCTTTCAGATCGTAGAGGCGCTGTTTGGCGGCGTCGACTTTGGAGTCGCAGTCGCGCACGGTCTCGGCCAAATTGTAGATCTGGTTTTCCAAGTGCTGGATTCGGGCGATCCGCTCGGGATCGGTCTGCGGGTTCTTGGTTCCGGAATTGTCGGGGAATCGATTTCTCCAACCGCCGCTGCTCCAGTCTTCAAAACCGGACGACGAGACTGTTCCTGCGTTTGATCCCCATGATGAAAAGCTCATAGGCC
>CAZVVF010000815.1:0-2006 GCA_964630575.1 uncultured Burkholderiales bacterium
AGGAGTTCGAGCAGAGTGGAGGCTGTCTCCCCGAGCCGGGAGCAGAGTCCATAGGCGACGGTTCGTGTTTCGAGGAGTTTTTCGCACCACAGCGCCAAGAGTTGACTCTTGCCATAGCCAGCAGGCGCCGTCACCAGGACAACAGGGTGATTCTGAGGGCTCGTGAGCTCTTCTCGAAAAACCATGCCTGGTTGGCATTGCGGGTAGGCGGTTCGAATCTTGGCCAGCACGGCTCAAGGATTCTCTGTCTGTGCCTCAGGGCCTTCGAGTTTCCCAGGAGAGCGTTTGGATTATGGTTTTTCAGGGAGAGAGTCTTCTCTCTGAAAAGAAATCATTTCTAGTTTCCCTTAAAACGAGGGATGCTGCCCCGTTCGGTCGCATTCTCCCTTTGAACAGAAGTGAGTCGGGAGAACCCTCGGCTCGAGGCCCGAGTGTACCCACGCTCGGGCCCTCTTTTTTTTAGAGGGGCGTGGGACACACCGAGACCTCACGGCACCGGCAGCAAAGGCGCTATCGTCCGGCTCCTGTTTCCGGCAGCATATACCCGCCAACCGCCAATAGGCCGGAGGTCAAGCAGAAGAACTTCAGTCCGTAGGCGTAACTGCCGTAGGTATCGGCGAGGTAGCCGGTGAGCCAGGGGCTCACGGTTGAGGCGAGATAGGCTAGGCTGAAGACACACCCCATCATCAGAGCGACTCTCGGCGCATCGATATTGGGCAGTTCCATGGGGATGGTGAACAGAGGAGCCACGTAGAGAAAGAGGCTCGCTCCGAGCAGAATGGCACTGGTGACTCTCACATTTTGGGATGCGGAGCTAACGAGAAGGTAGCTCGATACCGGCATCACCAGGCCTGCGAGAATGATCAAGGGACGTCGCTTTCCGAGTTTGGAGCAGAGAAACCCGCCAAGAATGGCTACGGGGATACCCACGGCATTGAACAGCCCGGTCATCCCGGAGGCGGCGCTTCTCTCCAGTCCGAAGGCCAATTCATAATGGCTGGGCAGCCAGCTGTTGAGAGCCAGGTAGAGCGACAGGGGTCCGGTGAAGGCAAGGCCCAGCCAGTAGGTCTCAGGACGCAGGAGCATCTCTTTGATCGATGGTTTGTCTTGGGCGTGCTGGCCCTTGACCTCTCGCTTAACCGGTCCCTCTGCCCCCCAAATCGCCCACAGCACGGCCAAGATGGCGCTCACCGAGCCGAAGAGAACGAGGGTGTTTTTCCAGCCCAGGGCGTTGGATACGGGGATGGTGGCGAAGAGAGCGACCGTGATGCCGGTGTTCACCGCTACGTTGTTGAGTCCGATGACAACGGGAAGCTCTTTGGCTGAGAACCAGGTCATAACGAGGGGGCCCATGAGGGTTACGATGATCGCACCGCCAACACCGAACAAAAAGCGCCCAGCCAGCAGAGTCCCGAGGTTGGGCAAGAAGGGAATGACCACGGCCAAGCTAGAGAAAACGGCACCTACCAAGAGGGCTCGGTGAAGCCCGAAACGGGCTGCCATCGCTCCGGCGAAGAGCGGTACGAAAGCTTTGGCCATTGAGACCAGCGAGATCAACAGCCCACCCTGAGCCTTGCTGAAGTGAAAGTTCTCACTCAATTCTGGTATGAGCGGAGCGTAGGCCAACCAGCTGACACCGAAGACCAGGTAGAGGCTGAAGAGGAGAACCTCTACCAGATAGCGTTGTTTGGAACTCGTGGGTACGGCTCTGTCGGTCGTGGGTGTGGCTTGGCCCGCCGGGCTGACGGCGTGGGCATCGCTTGAGCCGGCAGCGATGACTGGTTCTTTCATGGTCACTCTCATCTCATCGCCAGCTCTTTCTTGAGGACTTTGCCGGCGGCACTCTTGGGAAGAGCATCCTCAACGCGGAACTCTTTGGGAATTTTGTAGCCGGCCAGGCGTTCCCGGCAAAACTGCTTGAGGGTCTCATCGAGGTTGAGCTTGGAGCCGTTTCGCACAACCAGGTGGGCGCGACCGACCTCACCCCATTTGTCGTGAGCCACCCC
>CAZVVF010000815.1:2016-2901 GCA_964630575.1 uncultured Burkholderiales bacterium
GACCTCGGATATGGAGGGGTGGGCCAGCAGGACCTCCTCGATCTCGGTGGGGAAGACGTTTTCTCCACCGGAGATGAACATGTCTTTTTGGCGTCCGCAGATGGTGAAGTATCCATCCTCATCGCAAACGGCGAGGTCTCCAGTGCACAGCCATCCGTCTTTGAAAGCCGCTGCGGTGGCTTCGGAGCGGTTCCAGTATCCAGCCATCAGGTGGGGACCTTTGATGCGAATTTCACCGACTTCACCGGTCTTGACCGGCTGGCCGTCCTCACCGAACAGTTTGAGGCTGACAAAGGCGAGGGGCTTGCCGACGGTGGTCACTCGGGCTTCTGCTTGGCTCTGCTCGATTCCGAAGTTGTTGGGTCCGGCTTCGGTCAAGCCGTAGCCCTGGCGCAGGGGAAGTCCGTGTTTCCAGTAGGCTTCGAAGAGCGGTTTGGGGCAGGCGGCCCCACCGGAGATCATGATCTTGAGGCGTTTGAGCTTCTCGGGGTTGAAACTCGGGCTCTCGTTCATCATGTGGTACATGGTCGGCACCAAGAAGAGAATCGTGCAGGCTTCTTTTTCGATGAGATTGAGAGCTTGCTCAGGGTCGAAGCTCTTGCTCAAGACGACCGTGCCACCGAGAAACAGCATAGGGGTGGCGAAGACGTTGAGTCCACCGGTGTGAAAGAGCGGTGTGAACACCGGGGCGATGTCGTCGTTTGAGAGACCCCATCCGCAGGTCGTGTTCACGGCGTTCCAGTGTATGGAGGAGTGGGTGAGAATGGCCCCCTTGGGTGTCCCCGTTGTCCCTCCCGTGTAAAAGATTGCCAGTGGGGCATCTTCGGGGAGGTCTAGGAGCGGAAATTCCGCCTCGCTGGCTTGATGCTTTAGGAGTCCGTCGAG
>CAZVVF010000816.1:0-2899 GCA_964630575.1 uncultured Burkholderiales bacterium
CGCCTCGCCAAAGCGAAAAGGCAACGGTTGGCCTCGTCCTGATTCAAACTGCGCCACTGGCTTCGAGTACGAAGCCAGTAATTCGTCCTGAAGTCACCAGGCTCTCGCCAAATGCCGTCGCTAGGGGTCTGCGGTGTTTCCCACTTTCCCGTTTCGAAACTGAAACGCTGCAGACTCTCGTTCTCCGGCACGGAGGTAGGTCTGCCTTGCAAGGATGCCAGAAAGGCGTCGTCAGCGTTCGGAAAGCGTGGCAGGCCCGCCCACGTTTCGGGGGTGATGGTTTTTCCACCGAGAGACTCGAGCCATCGCTCAAAAGCCGAATCGCCAGGGCCTTCACGAAAGCGACTGCACCCACGTTCAGCAATTTTTCCGGTAAAACCGGCAAGATGGTTTCTGGTCAGTGTGCCCACCAGGAGTGCTCCGTCGGCTAGAGTGATTTCTCGGAGTGGAGCGGGGTAGAGCTTTCGTCCGTGGACCTCCAAGAGATCCCCTTGCCAGAGAAGCAGGTTGAACGCCTCTTGCAAAAGGTCTAAGTTCAGGTCGAGAGGTTCGAACTGATTCCCTATAGTTCTGATGGCGCTGCCCCGGCTTTGACCGGGACTATGAAGAACGGCTAGGCGCCACAGTTCGGCGTAGTCGGCCATGCAGAGTTGAATAGACGCGGCACCGATCTGGTGGGCCAACCACTCGCCGGCCTGGTGTCTGTCCACCACAGTGATCGGCATCTACAAATCCTCCGAGGCAAATGTGGCTAGGAAGTCTTCGAAAGCTTCTGGGTCGTTCAAGGCTGCCCGAAGATTCATGGGTCTCTTGGCGAACTTGCTCTGTTGGGCTCTCACCAGAACCCAGTGGGTTGCGTTAGTCAGAAAAATCTCTGAAAGGTCTAGTCGTGCCGCGACCTCACTGGCCTGACTTCGGAGAGCATCATCCCCTAAATCTTGGTTTTCAAGCACCATCATGAATCCCTTTCGGGGTGAGTTTTGAAAAGCGCCGTAGATGCAATTTCCGTGGGTCTGGGGCTTCCAAAAATAGCCAAGCGTTCGGGTCACGGGAGTTGCATAAATTTCGCTGAGTGCCGCTATCGATAAAGTACCAAGGCCTCTCTGCCTCTGCAGCTCGCGATGTATCTTTTGAAACCTTGCTTGAATGCTTTCCAAGCCAGCGGCTCGCCGCAGAGGAATGTGGATTGAACCAAGAGCCTCAAAGTGGACGGACACAGATATCAGTTGCTCGTACTGGGGCGGATAGAGGGCGATTTCCTCGAGAATTGTTCCGAGTGTGGTTGGCTCTTCTAGATCTCCGGTCCATTTTCTGTCTTCGTGATCCATTACTGCGATCACCCCGACAGGCCAGTACGGTGGCGCTAAGAGTGTCAAGGCGGAGAGACTGTCTTTGTCGATCGGTTGTTCGTTTGCGATCTCTTGATCGTGAAGCAAAACCTGGTGGTTGGCAGACGGCGGCGAAGGCTCCTGATCGGTTAGCCAAAGATAATTCGAGAGGACACTCTGTCTGGTCGAATGTGGAGAGGCTTTGAAGACATAGCCTCCGCTTGATTCTGCTTCCACCATAAGGTAGCAACGCTGCGCGTCGGCTACTTCGAGAGATTGGACTTGGCTTCCATCTGAAAGAGATGCCGTGGTGGGCCCATTGGCCTCCAAACTGAAAAGTCCGGCACTGGAGAACGCGACTATTCTATCCGCGTCGCGAATACCCGGGCCCAGATACTCCAGGCGTGATTGCCTTTCGCCGGCGGAAAGTCCAAGTTGGGCGAGATACACCCGAATCTCCTGGCTCAGCTCGTCTTCAGCCTGGAAGCGGTCAAATCGCCAGTCGTTCAAAGAAATGCGAGTGACTTTTTCGGGGGGTGGCATCCCGGCAAAGTCAGGCGGAATGAGAATTCCGTACTGCCTGCCGGGGCAGACCTTCTTGCTTTTCTGCCGGTACCAGTAGTTGTCGGCCTGCCTCAGGAAAAGTGTCGGCAGTCTCCCGGATAAGGAAAGTTGAAGGGGTTCCAGATCCCGATCCATTTCCTCTTCATAACCTGGTACAGTCCAGTTGTATTGCCCCTCGTAGGGTTCGACTGGAAGGAAAGTTGGGGCGTAGCGTGCGGGCTGCGCCTTCAACTCTTTCGACCGACCGTCATACCTTAAAGAGAGCGTTTTCACGAAGCGAGGTAGGTTGGGAACGGCAGGAATTCTTATGGCAAGCTCGTGAGAGGGCGTGAAGCAAAGTTGTGCCCGCGCGATTTCAAGGCCGAAGGACGCCGATAGCTCAGAGGCCTGCGATATCACGCCATCACGTGGAACTCTGTCGCCGAAGACTCTTGACCAGCTTGTCAGAGCGTTCTTCTCGATTTGAGACGCGGTTCGGCTTTCAGCTCGCTCTGAGAAGAACGGGACACGTTGATAGACGTCTTTCCAATATATCGGTGTTTCTGCCAGTCGCTTTTCGAACTCAGCACGGGACCAGTCTGGACCTCTGAGAGTTCGATTTTCGGAGTTGGTTGAAACTGCGCACCCGCTAAGTTTGCTAGGCGCATATTGTTGGTAGTGGAGGCAACCGGTTTGGAGCTCGGACCGTTGTGACTCAGGTAGGTCTAGACTGAAGAGATAGGAACCTTGATCGGAGTGGAGCGCCAGGAGGTCGAGACCGGGGCTATCCACAGCATAGACTTCGTAATCAGACTTTTTCAGGAGTGCAGCCAAGACACCAAGCTTGGCCCCCCGATTGAGTTCGTCGAGGTCGACGGCTCTCACGCGGGCATCATTGCCCGCGAGAGAGGAGTCGAGGATGTCCAGCATCTCCTCTGCTACTACCTTCCCAAACAGTGAGGGGAAGACGGCCGAACCCAGCGACCGTCCTTGGAGGTGTAAGCGCGGGCCGAGCTGAGGCTGCGGTC
>CAZVVF010000817.1:0-2899 GCA_964630575.1 uncultured Burkholderiales bacterium
GTTCTGATAAAAATCAGGTCAATAAGACTAGAGGTGAATTCTTACACCAAAGTCGATATTGTGTAGGTAAGGTGATTCCATCTTCAACTGGCCGCCTGCAGGATTGCGATAGCGAGGCTGAGTTGTTGAGAATAAGCGGTATCCAACATAAAGCGTGAATTGCTCTTGGAACATGTAACCAATTTGAGCCATTAACTGCCAGCCAAGAACATTGTCGCCACGGCTATTTAAGAGGCGTACGCCTGCGCGGTTTACGTTGCCCATTTTAGCATATGTCCAACCAAGACCACCGCCGAGGGAGATGATAACGTTTTCAAAAGCAGGAATGTCATAAGCAGCGTTAACCATTAAGCTGGTGTACTCAACGCTACCGGAAGCATTTGCTTTACCAGTAGTTGGGGTGCTTGCTTTTTTAACAGAGTTTGTGCGATAGGAACCTTCGAGTTCGAAACGGAAGTTTTCCATGAACATCAAACCAACTGCAACGGCACCGCCGCCACCAGTTTTAAATGAGATTTCGCGTGCTGCGCCTGCTGGAGTACTTTTGCTCTTTTGGTTTGAGTGGAAACCCACAGAACCGGAAGCGCCGAGGTACCAACCATCAATATTGAATGAATTGCTAGTGCTGCTCTTTGTATTAGCGTTTTGCGCACCTACGAGTGTCAATGCGCTACCGCAGAGACCCAAGAATAGGGTTAGAAGTTTCTTTTTCATAGTAATTTGTCTTTTTTTAGGTTTTAACAAACCCCTTGGTAGGGGATAGTCTAATTGTCAGTTAAAAAGGATATTTCAAAGATGTCAAACGGATTTTCTAATTTTTTAAACGTTATTTCTGTGAAAATGATTTTTTTGTTTTTTTCCTGCTTAAATATTAATTCGTAAGCCAACTTCCAATACACTTAAGATAGGGTGCTGCAATTTAACATTGGGGCTTCCTGCTGGCCCGCGAAAAGTGGGTTTTTCCATAAACATAAGGCGATAGCCGCCTATTAAGGTCCATGAAGGGGCGAATTCGTACCCAATGCCAGCCATCACTTGGCCGGCGGCCAGACCACGTTGGGATTCCCTAATCACTGTTCCTAGCGTATTATTACGGATATTGCTAATCATAGCATAGGAATACCCAATGCCGGCACCGAGGTATACAGAAAAATCTTTAAAAACCTCTGGTTGAATATCATAATAAACGTTTAAAAACCCATTTAGGTAGCCCACAGCACCCTTGGCAGTGAATTTACCTAGCCCATCTGGTTTTACCCAAGCTGCTTTATTGTAAAAATATGAGACCTCTGCGGCAACGCGTACACTTGGGTATTGAGGAATGATTCGTCCTAAACTAAAAGTGCCCCCTTCGCCTGTCCTGAATCGAATTTTTGCATTTGGGGATTGATTGCGAGTTTTGATATCTTGTTGCTGGGAGAACGCTCCTGTTAACGCGATGTACCAGTTTTGAAAGGCTTTAGGTCGGGAATCAAAGGCAGGATCACCGGATTCGTAATAATAATCGTTGGCAAAGGCTTGTGGGAATGTCCCGCAAGTAAATAAAAGAATCCCGCACAGGATATAAATTTTTTTCATAAGGTAAATAGGCTAAAACTTGGTTTATATATCATAGCGTAAGCCAATTTCCACCATGTGGACAAATGGGTTGGTAAAGCGCACGTTGCTAAAAGTTGGACGTGTAGCCATTAATAAGCGGTAGCCGCCCCAGATGTTCCAGTCTGCGTTTAAATTTTGAGCCAGTCCGATCATAACTTGCCCGGCAAATAAACTGTCATCACCTTTGCCAACCCGTGGGCCCGCGCCTCCTGTCACCCTAAACATTCTGGCAAGAGAGTAGCCGCCGCCAACACCGAAGTAAACGTCTAGTCCGTTGACGATTTCGTAGTCGTAGAAGAGGTTGATCAGGAAATTAATATATTCGAGGCGACCACTTGCGCTTACACCCCCTGCTTTATTTAGCGCTTGAGCCAAGTATGAAAACTCGAGTTCAGCCCGGAAATTTTGCCAGAAATGCATACCTGCAGAACCATGAAAGCCAGCACCTGTTTGAAATTGGTATGAAACGTTAGGGGTTTGCCCACGTGTTTTGATTTTGTCGTGAAAATTAACGCTACCCGAGGCTGCTACGTAGAAGTTTTGATCTACTAAATTTATATCATCGTAATAATAATCGGTTTGGGCATCTGCGAAGGCCTTTATTCCAAGAGCTGATAAAATTCCAGCGGTGAGCGTGAGGAATAAGAGTTTTTTCATGCTGATAAACGGTTCTGAGGTTTTGAGGAAATGGTTTAAGGATTTAATCCTACCATCTATACAGGTGTTTTTTCAAGAGCTTGTCAACTCAACATTGCCTTAGCTCCTATACGTTATTAAATATGATAGCGAAACAGGCATAAAAAAACCCGCTTCATATGAAGCGGGTTGTAAATTAGCTTAAAACAACTAACAACTAGAAGCGGTAACGAATACCGATTTCAAGATTGTTAATGTAAGCGTCCTTCATCTTAGCTTTGGAGTTGATTGAACCACCCGCAGCTGTTGTTGTGAAACGCTTGATGTTGTGTGAAGGAACCGCGAATAAGCGATATCCAGCATAGATAGCAACGTCTTCGTTGATATTGTAGCCAACACCAACCATTGCTTGCCATGCAAACACAGTTCTTGTGCTTCTGTAGTTAGCAATCGTTGTTGCAGGAGATGCGATGAGGTCGTTCTTGATTTTCTCTTGAGCAACACCGGCACCCGCACCTACGTAAACGTAGAAGTCTTCAGAAACAGGAATATCGTAGTAAACGTTAGCCATCAAAGAAGCATAGTTTACATTGCCTTTACCTTTATTAAGGGTAAGACCTGTAACAGTGCTTTTCTTGATGTCGTTTTGACGGTATGAACCTTC
>CAZVVF010000818.1:0-2887 GCA_964630575.1 uncultured Burkholderiales bacterium
CGACTTGTTTCTGGGCATCGGCGATGTTCTCCCGATACTGGCGACAGCCGGAGTAGCAAGAGAAGCCAGAGGTGAAGAAGGCGAGCGCGCGCTTCACCCCGTCGTTTTTCATCTGTTCGAGAGTGTCGGGGAGCAAGGGGTGCCAATTTCGATTCCCAAAATAGACCGGGAGATCGGGACCGGTCTCCGAGAGTTCTTTTTTGAGGGCGTTGATGAGAGCGAGGTTCTGCTCGTTGATCGGGCTTTTCCCACCAAAATGATAGTAGTGTTCGGCCACTTCGAGTAGTCGCTCTCGGGGGACGGGTTTGCCTTTGACAACGTTTTCCAAAAATGGAAGAACATCGTCGGACGAGTCCGGACCTCCAAAGGAAACGACGATCACGGCGTCATAATTAGTCATTCTCTCTCCTCAGCTGGAATTGGGATCGGGTTGCACCGGGGGAGGTGTATTCCTCTTCTACCAGATGTCTGATGGCCATAAACGGTCGTTTGGACCGTTTCACGATACTTTCAAGCGGTTGTGTTAGCCTCAACTATTATGAGACCCACCATGAAACTGATTCTCCCCACCCTGGCGCTGTTGTTGCTGTCTTCTCCCTCTTGGGCCCAACCTATGAGGTTGGTGATGGTCGGGCCTCCCGGTGCCGGAAAGGGTACTCAGGCCAGCAGGCTCTGTCAGCACTATCACGTGCCGCATATCTCCACGGGGGCCATGCTGCGAGAGCAGATAGCCTGCTCGACCGAGTTGGGCCTCAAAGCCAAGGCTTACGTGGAGTCGGGGGAGTTAGTTCCAGACGATGTGATTGTGGTGATGCTGAAAGAAACCTTGGCCGCTCAGCCCGATGGATTTATCTTGGATGGATTTCCGAGGACTCTGAAACAGGCCCAGGTCCTCGATCTCATGCTCCTTGAACTCCACCAAGAACTCTCAGCGGTCGTCTACCTCTCCGTTCCAGACGAGGTTGTTGTCGAGCGTTTGTTGCAGCGTGGGCGAGCCGACGATACGGAGGAGATTATTGGGAGGCGCCTTGAGGTCTTCAATGAGGAGACGACCCCGGTGCTGGAGCACTACGCCAAGAGTGGACTGCTCGTGGAAGTGGAGGGCGTGGGTTCTATCGAACAAGTTCAGGACCGGATGCGAGTGAGCTTAGGCAAGAGGTCTAAAGAGTGATGTCAGGAAAAGTTGTTTTATGATCACACGTCTGAAGAGCCTCGCTAACTTCCTACAGAAAGTCCCAGGAGGGTATTGGGTGCTCAGCCGAGTGATAGGCTTGGCTGTCCCTTATTCTGGTTCCATCGGGGCTAACGTTCTGAGTTTAGGCAACGGGTCGGCGTCGCTGTGCCTGCCCGACCGTCGCAAGGGGCGCAACCATCTCAACTCGGTCCACGCGCTGGCTTTGGCGAATCTGGGGGAGTTGACCGCCAATCTCGCTCTGATTACGCTGTGCCCGGCGAACGGACGCTTCATTGTCACTCGGATGGAGACCGACTACCTCAAGAAGGGGCGTGGCGAACTGCGGTGCACCTGTGATATCCCCACGGATTTGCCTTGGAGCACGGTGGAGCGCACAGCAGCGACCGCCACCACGACCGACGCTTCGGGTGATGTTGTCTGCCGAGTGACCGTGTATTGGAAAATTGACCAGGAGCGCCCCGTGGTGCTGTCGACTCGTCGTGATTAAAAGAACGGCTTGTAGCAGGGATTGTCCCGACGGTTGCGCCGTTGATGCGGAGGTCGTAGAGGGCCGATTGGTGGCCCTCAAAGGAGCCCCGGACGACCCCATCACGAAGGGCTTCTTGTGTCCGCGAACCACTCGCTTTGTGGAGCGGCAGTACTCTGAGAATCGACTCCGTTCACCGCTTCTTCGCGAGGGAGACGAGTATCGGGAAATAAGTTGGGACCAGGCCCTCGACCTGTGTTGTCAAAAGCTCAAGGCAGCCCGCGACGAGTTTGGGCCAGAGTCGATATTTCACTACCAGTCGGGCGGGGCTATGGGATATCTCAAATCTCTGATCTCTGTTTTTTTTCAGCAGTTTGGGCCTGTTGCGGAAAAGCTGGGAGACATCTGCTCGGGTGCCGGCGAGTACGCTCAAGAGTCTGACTTTGGTGTGAGCGATTCGTCTGACTCCGAGGACCTCTTCAACAGCAAGCTGATCCTCATTTGGGGCAAGAACGTTCATACGTCTTCCGTCCACCTTTTGCCGATCTTGTTGGAGGCCAAGCGCCGGGGGGCGATACTGGTCGGCATCGACCCTGTCCCCACGAGGACAGCTCGGATCGCAGACCTCTTTCTTTGTCCCCGTCCAGGAACAGATGCCCAGTTGGCCTTGGCGTTGGTTTCCTATCTGGAGGAGAACGGCGGTATCGACGCCCAGGCCTCTGAATATTGTGAGAACTTAGAAGAGTTCCTCGCGATGGCTCGCTCTGTTGGCTTTGAGCAGCGGCTGGAGCGCTGTGGGATTCCCCTGGATCAAGGTCGCCGGCTGGCCGAACTCTATCGGCAGAACAGCCCTTCTTCGATCTTGATTGGGTGGGGCGCACCACGACGCCCGAACGGCGCCGAGACGGTGCGGGCACTGGATGGACTAGCGGCGGTGTCCGGCAACATCGGACGTCCAGGCTCCTGTGCTTCGTTCTATTTTCAACGAAAGCGTCATCTGGTTCGCGATGCTCTGCCCGCTTCGCGGGAGCCCTCTCGTACCTTCAGTGAAACTCGACTGGGCTTGGAGTTGATTCAGGCACAACCTCAAGTCCGCCTGGCCTGGGTCACCGCTGGCAATCCTGCAGCGATGCTCCCGGACTCCAAGACCATCGCTCAGGCTCTACGCGCCATTGACTTTACGGTGGTTGTGGACACCCACCACACCGACACCACCGCCTGCGCTG
>CAZVVF010000819.1:0-2884 GCA_964630575.1 uncultured Burkholderiales bacterium
TGAGTCCATAACCCGCGGCGTGGTCGACGTTCGAGACATTGCCTACTACATCGGGATCACACTCACTTTCCTCAGCCTCAACGCTTACATTCTAGAGAGCGAACGCTGGACCCAGGCCGCCCGAACGACACGGCAAACAGACTGGATAACCATTATGAGCCTGATCGTAGCCAACGCCATCGGCCTCAACTTGTGGGTCGGGCAACTCAGCGGACTGCGCGTCGATGTGACCGAGGGGCAACAGTACTCGTTGGCCTCCGTTACAAAAAGGCAGCTCGAGCAGCTCTCCGAGCCCCTCACCATTAAAGCTTACTTTAGCCAAAAGACCCACCCTCTTCTCGCCCCACTCGTCCCGCAACTCAAAGACCTGCTCAGGGAATACGAAGAAGAGTCAGACCGAAAGGTACGACTCGAATTCATCGACCCACAGCAAAACCCCGAAGCGGAGCAACAAGCCAAGGAAGAATACGGTATCGAACCCGTACCCTTGCAAGTGGCTGACCGCTACGAAGCCTCCATCGTCAGTTCCTATTTCAATGTGGTCGTTCAATACGGCGATTCTTATGAAGTCCTGGGGTTTCAGGACCTCATTGAGGTCAAGGCTCACGCTGCGGACAATTTTGATGTACAGTTGCGCAACCCCGAGTACGACATAACCAGAGCGATCAAGAAAGCGGTCGACAACTTTCAGAAGCAAGGGCAGATCTTTGACACCCTGCCCGAACCGGTGACCCTACAACTCTTCCTATCGGACAACTCAAAACTCCCCGAAAACCTTCAGGAATTCCGCTCCGTCGTAGACCGAGCGAGCAAAGAGCTAGAAGAGAAGTCTAAGGGGAAACTCTCGATTGAAATCCTGGATCCCGATCGAGACGAAGAGGCTGCTCAGCTCGCTCAAAAATACGGATTGCGCCCTATGGCTCAGAGCCTCTTCGAGCAAAACAGGTTTTACTTCTACATCGTCCTCGGCAAGGGAGATCGATTGCTTCAGATCCCCCTCGACGATCTCTCCAAAGCGAGCTTCGAGAGAAACTTTGATTCCGCGCTCAAGCGTTTTGGCTCCGGCTTCACAAAAACCGTAGCCCTCGCCTCAAGCGGCCCCGCCCCCAGGAGACTGGAAGAATTTTTAGGCGAGGAACTCAATGTCGAAACCGAGGATCTCAGCGACGGAGCCGTATCTGGTTCAGCCGACGTCTTGCTCCTTGTAGGACCCGACAAACTCGGCCCCAAAGAGGTCTATGCCGTCGACCAGTTCCTCATGAGAGGCGGAACCGTGATCGCTTGCACCTCGCCCTACAAAGCCGCTATCGGCTCACGAGACCTACGACTCGACAAGACCCCTAGCGGACTAGAGCCATGGCTCAAAAATCTGGGCATCGAAATCTCTGAGAAACTCGTTTTAGACAGGCAATGTTCAGCCTTGCCCATCCCCGTCACTCGGTCCGTCGGAGGCTACCAGATGCAAGAAATTCGTCTGTTGGACTACCCCTACCTGATCGATGTACGGCAAGATGGGATGGCTGCCGAACAACCATTCCTCAGCGACTTGGCCCAGATCACCGTGCCCTGGTCGTCACCTATCACGACACCCGACAAGGCCCCTGAAGGGCTGACCTACACCGAACTCTTCCACAGCTCAGCGTCCTCTTGGTTGAGCTCAAGAACCGACGTTATGCCTCAGGTAGACCCCAACGGGCGACCCATTATCGTCACCGACGGCCCAGAGGGCTCCCACAATCTGGGGCTACTCGTCTCCGGTCGATTCAGGTCCTTCTTTGAGACGGAAGAGGGAAAGAAGCTCGAAGACGACCTCGAGGGAGTCGCCCAAGCGACCCTGACCAGCTCGCCAGACTCGGCCAAGCTCATTGTCATCTCTGCCCCCTCTATCTTCGGCGACGAAATAGTCCAGTTGCTCAGCGGACTTGGTGCCGGTGATGCCCTGAGCAACCTCACCCTGGCTGCCAACATTATCGACTGGGCCACTCAAGACGATTCTCTTCTCGAGATCCGCTCTCGCAGTCATTTCAAGCGAACGCTCTACCCTCTCGACAATCAAAAGCGCGTGATGTGGGAATCCCTCAACTATCTGCTAGCCCTGATCCTACTCGGTATCATAGGAGCCATTCAACACTACCGAACCGAGAATCGACGAAGCCACTATCGCGAACTCATCAACAGTTAGGAGCCAAGACGTGAAACACTGGAAAACAAAACTCAGCATCATTCTGGCCTGCCAACTCCTGGTAGCGGCAGGCCTCTGGGCCCTTGGACTTCAAAACAGCACTCACCAAGCGGTTCAACTGCTAGCCAATCTCCAGGAGGATAACATCCAGACTATTGAGATTCGATCACAAGACGACTCGGTCAAAATCATCTCCGAGAACGGGGTGTGGAAGCTCCCAGACTTCCACTCCCTCAAAGCCGACCAGGACAAGGTCAAGAACCTTATCCTGGAGCTTAAGGGCCTCACCGCCTTGGACCAGGTAACCCAATCGAGTTCGAGCCACGATAGGTTCGAAGTGAGCCAGGAGAAGGCCAACACCGAACTGATACTCTCGGGTCACAACTCCGTCGTTCTGGCCCACCTCTTCTTAGGCAAGAGCCCATCCTTTGGCAAACGCTACGTCCGCATGGATGGAGAGGACGAGATCTACTCCACAAAATGGAACGCCATGGGGCTTCAGGCTCAAGGCAAGTCTTGGTTCGACCAGTCCGTGCTACAGCCGAGCTCCATTTCCGAACTCAAATTTGAGGAGTTCACGCTCACCCAGGAGAATGGCCTTTGGAAATCCGGGGAAATCAGCCTCGACCAAGACAAAGCCAAGAAACTCACCGCCCTTCTTGAGAATCTCCGTGTTTTCGACACCTCCGAGAACGAACCCGC
>CAZVVF010000820.1:0-2883 GCA_964630575.1 uncultured Burkholderiales bacterium
CCGGCTTGGCGAGCGCTTGGACATCACCCAAGGCCAGATGCTCGCGGCCTTTTGTCAGAGCTCGAGCCTTTCCGAGCCGGAGCAGGGCTTGGGCGCCTCGCGGGCTGGAGCCGTAGCGAATAAAAGGGCGCACCGATTCCGGACAGTCCTCGGATTCGGGGTGGCTGGCACAGACCAGGCGGGCTACGTAGTCGAGCAATGGGTCTGCTGCTAGCACGCGCTTGGCTTCGGCTTGGATGGCGAGAATCTCCTCGCAGGTCATGACCTTTTCCACTGTTGGGGCCGACAGTCCGGTGGTGCGCTTTAAGATCTCGCTCAACTCGGAGGGTTCGGGTCGCTCTATCGAGAGTTTCATCATAAACCGGTCGGTCTGCGCCTCGGGGAGCGGGTAGGTGCCTTCCATCTCAATGGGGTTTTGAGTTGCTAGCACGAAAAATGGTCGAGGTAAGGGGTGAGCCTCTCCGCCAACGGTGACCTGGAACTCCTGCATGGCCTCCAGCAGAGCCGACTGGGTTTTGGGAGTGGCGCGATTGATCTCATCGGCCAGCAGTAGGGAATGAAAGACGGGACCCTTGCGAAAGCGGAACTCTCTGCCGTGCTCTTGTTCTTCGAGGATGATCGATCCTGTGATGTCGGCAGGCATGAGGTCGGGGGTGAACTGCACACGGCCGAAGGTCAGCCCGGTACAATCGGCCAGGGTTTTGACCAGGACCGTCTTTCCCAATCCCGGGACACCCTCGAGAAGAACGTGCCCTCCTGCCACCAAGGCCAGTAGAACCTCGTCGAGGAGGTCTTGCTGGCCAACGATGACTCGGGCCAGTTCGCGGCGCAGAGCTTGCAGTGTTTCGACTTGGCTTGTGCTATTGGTTTGCAGTGTCATGGGCTGTCCGTTCTGTTGTCGTGGGTGTTTCAGTCGTCGAGGGATTCAAAATAGACTCGTACGTTGTCTCGATAGTCGGCTGGAACCTCTTCTCGGAGAATGGCATTTTCCGCTTCTTCTCGGTATTGCAAGACGCCGCCGAAGCCGTCTCTTGCCGATGGCTCTGTCACCGAACCGAGCCCTTGCTTGTCGGTTCGAAATCGCGGGCCTTCTTCACTCGCTTCTCCGCGAACTCGAGTCTGAGCTTTCTGAAACTCCGTTCGCTCCGGTGCGTGCAGGTGCTCGTACTTCTCCAGCCATTCCCCGTGGCTCTCGCCACGGCGCAGCGATTGCCTGCCGTCAGCGGGGTTTGGGTTCGTCTCCTCTTCCAGGGTGGTGCCCTTGCCGGGTTCGGACCCGGTTCTACCTTCTCCCTCACCGGCTTGCCCTCGACCCTGCCCCGGCTTGTTGGCGGGCTTTTCAGCAGGCGTTCCGCTGCCGTTCTTGGGCCTCCCGTCGGCCTCGAACTGGTCCCCCTGGTCGGCATCAAAATCCTGACCTTGGTCGCCTTCGGTGGGTTGCTTCCCGGCCGCTTCTTGGGCCGACCTGGAGAGCTCTTGGGCGGACTCTCCGGTACTCTTTTGCAGGGCTTCGAGCGCTTCGGCGGCCTGATCGAAGTCCTCCTTCTGCCAGGCCTCGCTGGCCTGATCGAGGCTCTGTTGCTGGGCCTTGTCTGAGAGCTTCTCTCGGAGCGTTCTCAGGGCGATTTTATCTTTCTCAGAAAGGGGTTGCGACTGGCGGGCCCTCTGAGCGAGTGTTTCGAGGAGTTCTCTCGCCTTTTCCTTGGCTTCGGCGCTTTGCCTCATGCGGTCGGCCATGCGGAGCAGCTCTTTCTGAGCCTCTCTGTGGGATTGGCTGAGCTCAGAGTTGGGGTCTTGCTTTTCCAACTGTTCCAGAAGTTTGTCCAGTTTCTCGCGCGAGGTGTCGAGACCGTCGGTGTCCTCCAACTCCTTGAGGAGTTCTTCGGTGAGTTGGTCCACTTGGCTCTCGCCGAGCCAGAGCGCTGTGCTGGGGGGCAGGCCCACGTGAGGTGGGAGCGCTATCAGGAGTGACAGAGGAATGAGAACGGTGGCTAACCACAAGAACTTTGTTTTGGCCACCGGCTCCAGGCCCTTGACCCGCTTGAGGAATTGATCTTCATCTCTCAGCAGAGCGGAGGCTTGGGCCAGCAATCTCTCCGAAGTCTCGGTCCGTGGCTTTTCGCTCAAAATCCAGTCGACCGCCGTCAACAGGCGCTCCTGGCTGTCCATCACCTGGTCGAGGCGGTAGGCCGACTGTCGAGGGTTGGGCAAAAGGAGCCAGGCACTGGCGAAGCCTCCGAGCCCGGTCAAGAGAGGCAGCCATAGAAGCTCCCGAGGCCGACCCGCCGAGGCCAACCACTGCCAGGGTCCTGGTAGGATATTCCAGTTCCAGAGTAGGATGAGTCCCAGCGCTGCGAGGACGGACCCTGCCGCGAACCAGGACAGCGCTGACCGGACTCCTCTCACGAACCGCAGTCTTCGTTGGGCGGAGTACAGCCTCGTAAGGATGAGACCTTCGTGGAGTTCGGGACCCGACTCTTTATTGTGTGGCTGCTCCATAATTGAGGGCGACTTCGGGGGAAGTGGCAAGATCTCAGTCTGCGTCGGTGAGATTTTCTTCCCACATTTTAGCACGATAGTGGAAAAAAAAGGCATCTTTTGTCGCTTTGTGCCGACCTGTTGTCGGGTAGCGAGTTGTTCGCAGGTGGCGAAAAGACAAGCAGTAACAAATGCCGAAAATACAATTTATTCCGCCAAGCGGTTTATTGGTCGCAGGTTTAGCGACCCGTCAGTTCAAGCCGATATTAAATTGATGCCGTTTGCAGTGAAAGAAGGTAGTAACAGTGGAGTGGTGTTCGCGATGGGCGATAAGAATTGGCAACCAGCTGAAATTTCTGCAAAAGTTTTGCAGAAGATTAAACGGGATGCCGAGGCCTTTTTGGG